>CAZCKD010000006.1:0-41258 GCA_964498925.1 uncultured Granulosicoccaceae bacterium | reverse complement strand
ACCTTCTCGGCAGCTTTCTCAGCCAAGCCTATACCCAATAACACCATGGTCAGCCCGACCAGGTGATACCAGTGGAAAGTCTCGCGTAACAAAATAACCGCGAGCACTGATCCGAAAATAGGCACAAGGTTAAGGAACAAACTCGCACGATTACTTCCAATGAGTTCGACGCCCCGGGCGTGACAAAGCTGGCTGATGATCGTGGGGAAAATCAGAACGTACAGCAGAATCAACAACCCTGGGGTTCCCGGCATTTCAAAGGGCTGCTGGGTAAGCTCCCACCCGACAAAAGGTATTGTCGTGATGAATGCGCTAATGCTGATGATGCATAAAAAACTGAGCCAGTGAATTTTAGGCCGCCAGCGTAAGCCGAATGTGTAGCCGGCATAGAAGACGCAGGCCAACAACATAATGGCGTCGCCTCTGTTTAAACCTTCTGAGATAAAACGACTGGGTTGACCACCGGTCGTTGTCAATAGAACACCAAAAAGCGTTGCCACCAGCCCAACAATTTGCAGCCAACGGACCCGTTGGGACAATATGACGAAATTCATAATCATGATTAAAACAGGCATGGAAGCCTGTTCAATACTGACGTTGATTGCCGTTGTATGATTCAGCGCCCAGTACATAAGCAGGCTGAATCCGGCCATACCCATAGAACCCAGTAAAAATAGAAACAACGCATGTTCCTTGATAACCGGCCAGTCCTTCTTTAAAGCGCAATAGGCGAATGGCAGCAGCAGAAAAAACACTAACAACCAACGCACGCTAGTTAACGTAAAGGGCTGCCATTCACCTACTGCAAATCTACCGGCGACAGCATTCCCACCCCAAAATAAGGGTGCAATGACAAGCAGTACATACGCATTGCCAAACAGGGATTGCAACAAGTTTTTCAGCGAAAGACTCCGTGTCACTATCGTTAAGCAGAGCCCATCGTTTCCAGCGCACCGGATCCGAAGGGCTCTGTTGTCTACCTAGTTGTCGTTTTTTTACTTTGCAACAATATTGACTAGGCGTCCTGGGACAACAATAACCTTCACGACATTTTGTCCTTCAATACGTTTGATAACGTCGGCGTCTGCCAACGCAGCTTTTTCGCAATCTTCCTTGGAGGCACTGGCCGGGACACTGATAGAGCTGCGTCGCTTGCCATTGACTTGAACAACCAATTCAAGCTCGTCGCGGGTCAATGCACTCTCATCGGTTTCCGGCCAGGCTTCATTCACCAATGCCGTTGTATAACCCAAGTGCTCCCAAAGCTCATGCGCCACGTGAGGTACAAACGGGCTTAACAAACGAACCAAAGAACTGCAGGCTTCAAAAACGACAGCTTTGCCTTGATCCGATCGATCATCGAAGCGGGATATCTCGTTAAACAACTCCATCATCGACGCAATAGCCGTATTGAACGTCATACGACGCTCGATATCGTCCGTCACCTTGGCAATGGTTTCATGCGTTTTACGCCGAAGGTTTTTTTGATCGGCGTTAAGCGCGTTTTCATCTAACTCGATGTCCATAAACAATGGATCAACGCTTTGAATCTCACGCCAGACACGTTTAATAAAACGATGCATACCTTCAACACCACCCTCTTTCCATTCGAGAGATTGGTGCGGCGGTGTATCACTCATTGAGAACAAGCGCATGGTGTCAGCACCGTATCGCTCAATCATTTCCAAAGGATCCACGCCGTTGTTTTTAGACTTGGACATTTTTTCGATGCGACCAACAGTGACCGGCTGGCCGTCACTGATTAACGTGGCGCCGTTAATTCGTCCTTTATCGTCGTAGCTAATGTCTAGTTCTTTACGGTTGTAATACTCAGGCTTGCCCGAATCTGATTCCCGATAGAACGACTCGGCAACCACCATGCCTTGCGTCAACAAACGTGTGAAAGGCTCATCGCTGACAACCAATCCGACATCACGCATCAGCTTGTGGAAAAAACGTGCGTAGAGAAGATGAAGAACAGCATGTTCAACACCGCCGATGTATTGATCGACCGGCAACCAGTAATTGGCTCGCTCGTCCACCATCTTCATCGCATCCGGGCTGCAGAATCGTGCGAAATACCAGCTCGACTCGAAGAAAGTATCGAAGGTATCTGTTTCGCGACGACCCGGCTTGTCAGTGCCTGGCACAACCGTGTTGATAAAATCAGGATCTTCTTTTATCGGAGACTTAACACCTGAGTAGGCGACATCTTCTGGCAGGCGAACCGGAAGATCTTCTTCGGGAACCACATGAACGTTGTCGTCTTCATCGTAAATAACGGGGATAGGACAGCCCCAGTATCGCTGCCGAGAAACACCCCAATCGCGCAATCGAAAGTTAACCTTTCGCTCACCGTTAGCTTCCTGTACCAGGAAATCTGCGGTGGCTTCGAAGGCTGCCGCGTATTCAAGCCCATCAAATTGACCGGAGTTGATAGTGACGGTGTTTTGCTTATCGGTAAATGCGGCTTCGCTAACGTCAACCGGATTATTAGCTGACTGAACAACCTGCTTTATAGGCAAACCATATTTTGTAGCGAAATCCCAATCACGCTGATCGTGTCCTGGCACAGCCATGACGGCTCCGGTTCCATACGTCACGAGAACAAAGTTGGCGACAAAAACCGGCACTCTCTCTCCGGATACCGGATTTATAGCTTCGATACCCAGAGGTACTCCGCGTTTTTCCATCGCTTCCATCGCAGCTTCTGAGGTACCCGTGCTTGCACAGCTGGCAACAAAATCGGCCACTTCCGAGTTGCCTTTGGCAATGGCTTTAGCCACTGGATGCTCGGCGGCGACGGCCATGTAAGTGACACCTGCGACGGTATCAGGGCGCGTTGTATAAACACGAATCGAATCAGCCTCGCCGTCTTTGGTCACATCCAAAGGCGCGTTACCACGACCGGCTAAAGCAAAATCAAACTCCACACCTTCGGAGCGTCCAATCCAGTTTTTTTGCTGTGTTCTTACCGCTTCTGGCCAACCTTCGAGTTTGTCTGTCTCTTCAAGAAGCTCGTCAGCATATTGCGTGATCTTGAGAAACCACTGTGGGATTTCACGACGCTCAACTTTTGCGCCTGAACGCCACCCGCAACCATTGGCATCAACTTGCTCATTGGCAAGAACCGTCCCTTCAACCGGATCCCAGTTGACCATAGCCATTTTTTTGTAGGCAAGGCCCTTTCGCACAAGTTCGGTGAAAAACCACTGTTCCCAGCGGTAGTACTCCGGTGTGCAAGTCGCTAGTTCACGAGACCAATCGTAGGCAATACCCAGCTTCTGCAACTGTTCGCGCATCTCGTCGATATTCGCGTAGGTCCATTTCGCAGGAGCAGTATTATTTTTGATAGCGGCGTTTTCTGCCGGGAGTCCGAAGGCGTCCCACCCCATGGGCTGCAGCACATTAAAACCCTGCATGCGTTTGTATCGTGAGACAACATCGCCAATGGTGTAGTTACGCACATGCCCCATATGCAGACTACCACTGGGATACGGAAACATGCAGAGGCAATAGTACTTGGGGAGATCAGGATCTTCCGTGACTTTAAAAGCCTCATTAGACGTCCAGATACCCTGCACATCTTCTTCTGTGCGGCGAAAATCGTATTGGTCCTGCATGGAAAACCTTCGGTGCGTATATCTAAGGAATGATAGCCGCTTAATATACAGCAGCAACCCGGTAACCGCTCAGCTAGCTGTTGTTCAGATATCGCTAAATTCGGTAGTAAAGGTTAAAAACTAATGCCTAAGCCATGCCAGAGTTAGCACATGTCCGGCGACTACCCGCCACCGCAATTCAAGCTTATTCGGATTGAATCGATTCTCCAGTTCCCTGTTGTGAAAAACCACTTGGGGAGCAGAAGACGACAATGCTCGAAGCTCCACGTCATGAAAGCGGATAAATTCGCCAAACAGGGGGCGAAGACACTTGTAGATGCTCTCTTTCAGACTGAACAGCCGAATGGCTTGTGACGCCTCCTCGTCAAGCTGTATCAACGCCTTTCGCTCTTCATCAAGCGCTATCAGCTTCAACACGTTTTCCGACACCGGTGAAATCTGCTCAAGATCAACCCCGATACCGATAGCATCACTCTCTGAAGGCCGGGCAGCAGCGGCAAGCGCCCAGACATCTGTATGGCTAATGCTACCGACAATATCTACAGGCCATTGAACTGAACCATCAGCCTGAGCAGGCAGTGGCTGCTCGGGCTGAGAAAGATCAGCCAAGACACGCTGAGCACAGGCACGCCCGCTCGAATAGCACGAACGTCTCAACAGTGATGAATGCTCTATTCCAACCCGTTCAACCGCTGATAGCTGGGACGTGCAATCCGAAACGGCCGAACACTCCATGTGAATCCGGGTGCCTGCCCAATCCTCAACATCACGCCAGTCATGAATGAGCTGTGCAAGATTTTGCGTCAAATTCAGCCTACCGGAATGTCTTCATAAACCGCTGATCGTGTTTCCGGAATCGGGTGATTATCTTCCGAGCGATACGTGTAGACCAGCGAACGTTTGATGATGTCCGTCTCGTTCTGGCCGGCAGCGTGCAGAGTCCGGGAGTGAAAAAACAGCATGTCTCCCGGTTCCAATTCCACTGGAACCACTTTGTCTAACAAAGATTCGTTACTCGGGATATCGGTTCGGAGAAACAAGGAGGCATCAAACTGGCCGGGATCGAAATCCAAGGTGTGAGAACCCGGAATAACCAGAAGTCCACCGTTTTCACGATTCTCAGGCCCTAAAGCTAACCAAGTACTCACCAGTTCTCTGCGATCAAATCGCCAGTACCGGATATCTTGATGCCAGCTGGTCACGCTGCTGAATCCCGGGTGCTTGGTCATTACACAATTGTGGTGATTTTGAGACAGGCGAATAGCCTCTGACCCGATCAGCGCTTTTAACAATTGCATGACATCGGGATGCTGACCAATGGCCTGAAACTGCGGGTGTCGGCCGTAAGCGTGAAGCAAGCGTCTAGGTGTCTGGCCACCTGGCGCATTCTTGGACGTTGGAGCGCCCGGATAATGCACATCAGCCTCGAACTCAACCGGGGCTAGCGCTGGATTCAGAGAGTCATTGACGATTCTGATGAGAGAATCAACCTCGTCTCTGGAAATGAGCCCTCTTGCGACATAATAGCCATCGCGATTAAACAAGGACAAAGCTGTCTGAATGTCACTCACTATTGCACCTTCTAGCGTTTAGCATTTCGTCTGATAGTCCACTTTGCGTCAGACCCGTACACTATATACACCGATAACAGACGATTGAACCATGAGTAAGCAGATACTGATCGAGAATGCCCATCAGAACAACCTGAAAAATCTCGATTTGTCGCTTCCGCACGGTGAATTGATCGTGATAACCGGCGTTAGCGGCAGCGGCAAGTCAACTCTGGCGTTTGACACCATCTACGCGGAAGGCCAAAGGCGCTACGTTGAGACATTCTCTCCGTATGCCCGTCAGTTTCTGGATCGAATGGACAAACCACGTGTCGACCGAATCGAAGGTATCCCGCCCGCTATAGCAATCGACCAAACCAACCCGGTACGAACCTCCCGCTCTACGGTCGGGACGATGACCGAACTAAACGACCATATAAAATTGCTATTCGCACGCACAGCCTCGCTGTACTGCGATGGCTGCGGTGACGAAGTCCGACAGGACACACCAGAAAAAATCAGCAACGACTGGGTAAGCGCTCGTTCAGATTCGCGCGTCATGGTGACATTCCGTGTCCCGATTCCCGAAAATTTCTCCGCCGACGAAATACAGGACTGGCTAGCGCGTCAGGGCTATACACGCGTTCATGGCCAAACCAAAAAATACATTGATGTCATCCAGGACCGACTCAAAAACAATGCGGATAATTTAGGTCGATTCATGGAGGCCATAGAAGCCGGATTAAGATATGGCCAAGGGAAAGTCACGCTTCACAGGCTGGATGAAAACAGGGAGCCGACTGAGTCCATCAGTTATTCCACCCGGCTACGATGCGAACGCTGCGACAAGTCATTTAAAGAGCCGACGTCGGCAAGCTTCTCCTTTAATTCTCCCATTGGTGCTTGCGAGACGTGTAAAGGCTTTGGTCGTGTTATCGGTATCGACTATCGTTTGGCAATACCTGATGTCAGCAAAACACTGGATGGCGGAGCCGTTAAGGTATTTCAAACGGAGAAGTCCTCAATCTGTCAGCGAGAGATGGTTAAAGCTGCGAAAAAGCAGGGCATACCATTAGATGTTCCCTATGAAGCGCTAACGAAGAAACAGCAAAACTGGGTGGTATACGGTGACGGCCAATCCACTAAGGATCATTGGTATGGCGTAGTTGGTTTTTTCGATTGGCTCGAGAGTAAGTCTTATCGAATGCATGTCAGGGTCATGCTTGCAAAATACCGAAGCTATGATGAATGCACCTCGTGCTTTGGTGCCCGCCTTAAACCCGAATCGTTGAACTGGCGTGTTGGTTCGTTGGAAGATGCAAAGCTCGTGTTGAATCCTACCGAACGTCATAGGCCAGCCAATGCAAAGATGCCGAAGAGTCGAATGAAGACCCTACCCGGCTTAAACGTTGTAGACCTCATGCGATTACCGCTTGAGCAAACCATGCAATTTGTTGAAAAAATAGCAGAGGGGCATTCAGATGATGCCACCGAAATGGTTGTGCGTGAAATGCGTTCCCGCCTGCACTATCTCAATGATGTGGGTTTAGGCTATCTAACGCTGGATCGACAATCACGAACTCTTTCTGGCGGTGAAGTTCAGCGTATTAATTTAACAACTGCCTTAGGCACATCGCTGGTCAATACGCTATTTGTACTCGATGAACCCAGCATTGGGCTTCACGCACAAGATATGGATAGAATTATTCGGGTATTGCTTCGTTTGCGTGATGCAGGCAACACACTGATTGTTGTTGAGCATGATCCGCAACTGATGATGGCTGCCGATCGAATCATTGATATTGGCCCCGGGCCTGGAAACGCTGGCGGCAATGTCATATTCGATGGAAAACCGCAGGCTTTGCTGAACAACAAAAACTCCCTGACTGCACAGTATCTTAAAGGTGAAAAACAACTGCAGTTTGCCGCCACAGGTAGAAGTTCCAGAGGCACCGACAAGCTGGTTCTCAAAGGGGCTGAAGGACACAACTTAAAAAAAATCACTTTAGAAATCCCATTAAATCGATTTGTCTGTCTAACCGGCCCCAGTGGATCGGGGAAATCCACCTTGATTCAGGACACCCTGTTTAAAGCACTTTCTGCGATAAAGGGAAAACCCAAAGAGCTCCCGGAAGCCCACTCAGAAATACAGGGTCATGAGCATTTTTCCGATGTCATTCTGGTAGACCAATCGCCCATTGGGAAATCGGCGCGTTCAAATCCTGTGAGCTATACAGGGGCGTTTGAACCCATACGCAAGCTGTTCGAAAAACTACCGGAGTCCAAAGAGCGCGGTTACAAAGCAAGCTCGTTTAGTTTTAATTCCGGCATGCGTTGCCCCTCATGTTCGGGCAACGGATTTGAACATGTGGAAATGCAATTTCTGTCTGACGTCTATCTTCGCTGTGCAGAGTGTCAAGGCCGTAGATATCGTCCAGAGTTGTTGGAAATAAAGTTATTCAATGAGCAAGATGAAACCGGCTACTCCATAGCTGACATTCTGGACATGACAGTCGATCAGGCGTTAACGTTTTTCAGCGCAGAGAAATCTGTGGTCATTGCACTGAGTCCGCTTAAGGAAGTTGGCCTTGGGTATCTACAGCTGGGGCAACCGGTTCCAACACTCAGCGGCGGTGAAGCCCAACGGTTGAAGTTGGCGGCCTACCTGGGTCAAGCAGCATTAACAAGATCAAAAAGAACACTGACTGGCCAAACACTGTTTCTATTTGACGAGCCGACAACAGGATTGCATTTTGAAGACATCGAAAAGCTCCTAGGTGCGTTTGAAAGACTTATAGAACAAGGGCACTCCTTGCTTGTCATCGAACACAACCTTGATGTCATTATCAATGCTGACTGGATTATTGATTTAGGACCCGGCGGCGGAGAAGCTGGAGGAAAAATCGTCTGCAAAGGGACGCCTAAACAAATAATGGCGCACAAACACAGCATTACGGCTGCAGCCTTGCGGGACTACCGGGACGCTAGTGACAGATTGATTCAGGATAGCATTGCTGAAAAAAGTCGCGCAGATTACAGCACAGGGAACTCGCAACCATCCGCGTCGACCGTAAGCGACAACATTGAGGTCCATAAGGCACGCGAAAATAATTTGAAAAATATCGACATCGATATTCCTAGAGATAAACTGACCGTCATTACCGGAATGAGTGGCAGCGGGAAAAGCACCCTTGCCTTTGACATCGTGTTTAACGAAGGGCAACGTCGATATCTTGAATCATTAAACGCGTATGCAAGACAATTTGTTCAACCTGCCTCGAGGCCGGACGTTGATGCCATTACAGGCATACCACCAACGGTTGCAATAGAACAAAGAACCAGCCGCGGTGGGCGAAAAAGTACGGTTGCCACAATGACCGAGCTATATCATTTCTTGCGATTGCTGTTTGTAAAGTTGGGCAATCAGTACTGCCCTGATTGTGAAGTAGAAATTTCCGCACAATCTGTGGATGCTATTACCGCTCAAATCATCAAACAACATCGTGGTAAAAAAATCAGCCTGTTCGCACCACTTATTGTGGATCGCAAAGGTTATTACACGGACTTAGCAAAGTGGGCGCTTAACAAAGGGTTTGATCAGTTGAGAGTGGATGGGGAGTTGCTACCCACCGATAACTGGCCACGGCTCGATCGATTTAAAGAACACACTATCGATCTACCACTGGGCGCTATAACCATTAACGTAAAGCTTGAAGCCGAACTCAAAGCACTGATACAGCGCGCTGTCGATTTCGGTAGTGGCGTCGTTAAGATTGGCAGTACAGCAGCTAACGAAAAATTGTTCTCGACCGAACGCGCATGTCCAAGCTGCCAACGCAGCTTTCCCGAATTAGACCCGAGAATGTTTTCGTACAATTCGCGTCACGGGTGGTGCACCTCGTGTTTTGGCACTGGGGTCACAATAAAAGGATTTGATGAAGAGCAAACCGGGGAAGAAAAATCCTGGCAGGGTTCAGATGAGGAATTCAGTGTCTGTACCAGCTGCGACGGCCAACGTTTAAAACCTGAGTCCCTGTCAGTTTATTTCCAGGATTGGAATATTGCTGATTACACGCAGCTCACGATTGTCGATGCGGCAAAGGTTTTTCTTGATCTTAAATTAGACGATCGTGAATCAGTCATTGCACGCGATAGCCTTCAGGAATTAAATTCCAGATTAGCTTTCTTACAGGAAGTGGGCTTATCGTATTTGTCGCTCGACCGAGCAGCGCCAACGCTCAGTGGCGGAGAAGCTCAGAGAATTCGCCTAGCTGCACAATTGGGTTCTAATCTGCAAGGGGTTTGTTACATATTAGATGAACCAACAATAGGACTTCACCCTCGTGACAATCGCATGCTACTTAATACGTTGGACCTCCTCAAAAAGAAAGGAAACACCATCGTCATTGTTGAGCACGATGAGGAAACCATTCTTAGCGCCGATCACATTATCGATATTGGTCCGGGCGCTGGTGTTAGAGGTGGAGAAATTGTGGCATCCGGCTCTGTCGCTAAAGTGAGAAAGAACAAACAATCCGTGACTGGCAGACTGCTGGATGCGCCACTACAGCACCCACTCTACCCTACGAGAAAAAAACCGAAAGATACCCTACGTATCGAAAACGCTACGCTGCATAACTTAAAGAACGTTTCCGCTGATATTCCACTGCAGCAATTAGTGTGCGTCACGGGTGTATCGGGATCGGGTAAGAGCACCTTAATTCGAGACATCGTTCACGACAACTTACGGGGCTTAAATGCACAGAAGAAAAAACGATCGCTCGGAAAACTCGTGGGCTGCAAGCAAATCCTCGGTTGGGAAAGTATCTCCAGACTTCTGGAAGTCGACCAAACCCCTATAGGTAAAACATCAAGGTCCTGTCCGGCCACCTACATAGGTTTCTGGGACAATATCCGCCGTTTATACGCTGACACGACAGAAGCCCGTATACGAGGTTATGACGCTAGCCGGTTTTCATTCAATACCGGAGCGGGACGGTGTGAAGAATGTGGCGGACAAGGTATGCAACGTGTAGAGATGAGTTTTCTTCCTGACGTTCGCGTGCTTTGTGAAGTTTGTCAGGGGCAAAGATTTAACCATGAAACATTGTCCGTTTTGTATAAAGGCAAATCCATTGGTGAGGTTCTGATGATGAACGTCGACGACGGCGTAGATTTTTTCCAGAGTCATACCAGTATTCATCACGCCCTTAAACTGCTGCAGGATGTTGGCTTGGGTTATTTAACGCTGGGACAACAAAGTCGGACACTCAGTGGTGGCGAAGCACAGCGCATCAAACTCGTCTCAGAGTTAGCAAAGGCAAAGCCTCAGGTAAAAGACTCTTCGGGTAAAACAATTGTTAATGTGCATACGCTTTACATACTCGATGAACCCACCGTTGGACTCCACATGGCTGATGTTGAAAAACTCATTCATGTATTGCATCGGCTCGTGGATGCCGGTAACTCAGTCATCGTCATCGAACATAATCTGGACATCATGGCTGAAGCTGATTGGATCATCGACATGGGACCTGAAGGTGGCGTTGGAGGTGGCAAGGTTGTTGCCAAGGGCACACCTCAAAAGGTAGCACTGTCGAAACGCTCTCGAACCGCGCCGTTTCTAAAAGATATGTTTAGGAATTCGTAATGACTGCATCTAGTTTTTTTACGTCATCTGACAACGAGTGGTTCGAACCCACGTCTCATACCCGAGGACCATGGGACGAAAACGCCTGCCACGCCGGACCACCAACCGCATTACTGGCCAGGGCAATGGAATTAGCATTGCCACAGCAGCGGCTGACACGTCTGACGTTAAATCTGCTTCGCCCTATTCCCTGGTCAACTCTGCGGGTTGAGTGCTCCATTGTGAGACAAGGGCGAACGGTCAGTCTTACGCTGGCAACCTTGGTAGACCAATCAGGAAAATCGATCGTCAGTGCAGAAGGAATGCATCTATCGCCCGCACAGGAACAGCCGCTGCCAACGCATGAAATGAACTTTGGAAATCCCGAAGACGCGCGGCCAGGGCTGTTCCCTATCACCACGACACTGCACGACAAGCCAGCCTTCAATGGCACCGGTGTCTCAGTTAGATACCCTGAAGGTCAAGATCATCTACCCGGTCCTACAACGGCGTGGATGAAATCCGTACCTTTGCTTGATACAGAAAATCCGAGCCCCTTTCAACGGATCTGCCCACTCGCAGATTGTGGTAACGCATTTGGCAGAAACGCAGACCCTCAACACGTCACTTTTATGAATACCGATTTGACCCTGGTCTTACATAGAGACCCAGAAGGCGAATGGCTAGGTACGCAGAGCACAGGGCACTGGCAGGCAAATGGAATCGGCCTGGCTAATGCCCTTCTCTTCGACGAAAAAGGTGCGGTCGGACACGCGATGCAGACTCTTGTGTTGAGATTGAACTAGGCACACTTACAGCCGTACCAGCGACAGGGCGCACAAAAGACACACACTGTAGGTCCAAAAACACTCGAAAAGATCCAATCGTGAAACCCACCCTCAATTCGAGACAACTAGCAGCCACTACTTATAGTGTGGAAGACAGATCTTAAGAGGAAACGAGCCCAACGGGCTCCCCTGTGGAATAGTCGTTGCCAGAGCGACTCTTCCACAGGGATGTAGCATTCTAATCGCGCCATAAAGATTGCATCAGCGGTTCCTCTTCTGCTAAAAGTTCTGCCTCTACTTAAACAATCCGGTTGCACCGTGAATCCAGCCAATTTGATAACGTCGATGGATCAACTTACTGCAAGGTATGATTCGCCGCGGCTGTCTTCAAATTCCAAAGTAAAGTCGGAACTAACGGCCGCCATGATGGAATGGCTATCTCATTCACCGTTTTTCGTGCTCAGCAGTTTTTCGGACACCGGCGTCGATTGCTCTCCTCGTGGAGACGAACCGGGTAAGGCATTCCGTGTTCTGGATAAAAATACTGTGGCGATTCCCGATCGGCGCGGAAACAACAGAATTGAAACCTTAAAAAACATTCTCCAGGATTCCCGTATCGGCATGGTTTTCCTTATTCCCGGTGTGGAAGAAGCACTGCGGGTAAAAGGTCATGGCAGCATCTCTGTGGATCAGCAGCTGCTGGATAGTTTTTGCATTGATGGCACTCCACCAACAACGGTAATACTCATCTCAGTTGAATTGGCCTATGTACAAAACGCTCGCGCAATCAGGTCCGCAAATCTCTGGGACGCATCTTCGCAAATTCCACGTAAAACACTGCCTTCAGCCGCAGAGCTTTACGGTTCCGATTGATATCTTAATTTTTATAACACTCACCAAACCTAACGTTTGAACATACGATAGATACGCATCATGTTGAAAGAATCGGTTATCGAAATACATCGCAACATCAACGCTCCCATCGCGGCAGCTACCGGATTGCCGAACGAGCTATATACCAGTCAGTCCGGCTTTATCGAAGATCGTGAAAAGGTCATGGCGCCCTCTTGGGCATGCATCGCATTTATCGAGGATCTACCAGAATCCAATTATGTCCTGCCAGTGGACTTTATGGGACTACCGCTTCTGGTCACTCGAGACGCTGAAGATGAAATTCGTGTTTTTCATAACGTCTGTAGTCATCGAGGCATGCACTTGGCTGACGCACCTTGTAGAACTAATGGCATGGTCCGATGCCCGTACCACAGTTGGACTTACCAACTTGACGGCACGCTAAAAGGAACACCGCATATCGGTGGATTCGGTGTTCATAGCCATCCGGAATTTGATAAAGAAGCCAGTAGATTAAAGTCGGTCCGCTCGGTCACCTGGCTCGGATGTATTTTCATCAATCTATCGGCTGACGCTATTGAATTTGATCAATACATTGAACCGTTGACAAGACAATTTAACGAACTGTGCACTGAACAGGAACGCAACAGGCTTCAATCTAAAAACGCCACCTGCAGAACCCAACTGCGCGTTCAATCCAATTGGAAACTTGCCGTCGAGAATTATCTGGAGTCCTATCACCTACCCACTGTGCACCCGGAACTCAACCGCATCTCCCCATTGCAAGAACATTTTTCACTCGACTACTTCACGCAAGGTGCTGGACAAGGCAGCCTTAACTACAAACGTCTCAACGTTGATGATGTGGAACTGCCGATATTCAACGAATGGCCACAAGATAAAATGAATAAAGCGCTTTATCCGACGCTCTATCCAAACACGCTTATCGGCCTTCATGCAGATCACTTGTTCATCATGATGCTTCAACCCATGAACGCGAATGAGACTGTAGAGCATGTGAGAATCAGTTATGTCGGAGAGGAGGCACTAACGGACACCTATAATCCACACCACGAACAAATACTCAAAAGTTGGAGTAGCGTTTTTGAAGAGGATATTTTCGCTGTGGAAAGAATGCAAAAAGGCCGATCGTCGCCGGGATATGCGGGCGGTAAATTCGCACCGGCTATGGACGAACCAACCGTGCACTTTCACCGATGGGTGGCCGAATGTTTGTTGCAAGGCACTACCAATAGTTAGCCATTCACCATGCGATACCTAGAAGGGCAAGCCCCCAATCCGGATATTCCGTACGGTGCTTCAATGCATGACATGATCACCTTATCCATGGTGATTTCACTCATTATCGGTGTCTGTCTGTTTTTAGCAGGCAGGCACGGCAGCATACTGTGGATGAAGGTTTGGAGTGTCGGTCTGATTCTGCTTAGTAGCGCCTATCTGATAGCACAGGCTTCGGGCTTACTCTAAGCCAGCAGTTTCCAACAGACCTTTAACTAGACGATTAACGCTTTTGCTTGGGCTTCTTCATAGCAGAGCGGCGATTGCGTTCGACATCCGCTTCAGGAATAGTATTTCCCACACCCCAGCTGACAGGCAGACCGGCCGCCTCTTTGACCAAGCTTGTATTCAGATCGGCAGCATCAAGGTGCTTTGCATGATATTGAATGCGAAGTAAGCCTGCGACCAATGAATCCAGACTGTGGTGGCCTACGGAGAATACTAGACGGTGTTTATGTACCCTGAGTTTGCCGAACTCAGTATTCAACAACGAACGCAAGGTCTCATTTAAAGCTTGGACTTCTTTCTTGCTAGCCTTCTCGCTGATTCGATCTATGTCATCAATACCAACCGTTGCCTGATAGACAAGATTTTGGCGGATGGACAATAAGGTCGCACCAGATTTAAGTTCTGCTGAGTGAACAGTTCTTCGTCTCCCAGCTTGCTTAAATACACGACTCATGTCGAGAATTTCAGCTGAGGTTTTTATGTCGGCTTGGCTGCTCAATTGTGCGTCCAGACTAAACTGCTCTAAGAATTTTTTGTGTTGTTTAAGTGGTAATGCAATAACAAAAACAAACACCAGAGCGTTTAGTTTACCTCTTAAAAATTAACTACGGCAAGTTGTCGAAGCATTTCGTGACATAGTCATTTTATTGTCGCGACACAGATGAATTACGTCATATATTTGTCGAGTATGGCAGCAAGTTCAGGCCTGTTTTTTCTTACCTCATCATGTGTCAAGCCCTCAAGTGAATGCGGAAACTTTAACCATTGATCAGTTTCATGTAAGTAGTAATCGGGTACACGTTCCGTTTTGTTTCGACTTGGCTTGTAATAAGGAACGGCAACACGAATATCGTGTGGCACATTGCGGCGAGTTTTTTCCTGCAATGTATTAATGATGGCTTCAATACTTTTACCGGTATCGTAAACATCATCAACGATAAGCAACCTATCTTCTGCGCTTATTTTTCTAACCAAGTAGTTCATGCTGTAAACCTGCACATGATTGGCTTGCTTATCGATGTCGTGGTAGGACGAAGTTCGCACTGTAATGTGATCGGAATGTATGCCTCTGTAAGCCAACAACTCTTGCACAGCGATACCCATGGGCGCGCCGCCTCGCCATACGGCCACAATAAAACTGGGACGGAAGCCACTTCGGTAGACAGATGCTGCTAACGCAAAAGAGTCCTCAAGCAATTGCTGAGCATCCAGATAGAGTTTTTCGCCCATAACGGCCTACCCCTTGGTCGGAAGGTTAGTTTTAGAAGAATATATTGCATCAGGCAGCATGTTGCACAATACACTGTCGTGGCTACGTGCCTGCCCGGCAGTGTAACGTTTATCCTCTGTTGTTCTACGAGAAGTGAGGCAGATTTCCATTTGTTGGTGCTGTCGGCTTGATTGCCTTGCCCTTACTCAAATAGGTACACTCCCTGTCAACCCCATATAACAATATCCAGCGTGACTGTCGCTCAACGTAAAACCTTCGTCACCGAATCAGAGCTACTCCATGATGCCTACCGTCTGGGTGTGCAAATTGCGGACAGCGGGTTCCGTCCTACATTCATCGTCGGGCTATGGAGGGGCGGTAGTTCGGCAGGGATTGCGGTGCAGGAATGCCTTCAGTATCTGGACATCCCTACAGACCATATAGCCATTCGAACATCTTATCGGGGCTTATCCAGCTATCAACAAATGGTGGATAACCCGGAGACCGAAATACGCATTCACGGCACTCAATACCTGCTGGACACGTTGAGCTACGACGATTCCTTATTGATTGTCGATGATGTTTTCAGCTCCGGGCTAACCACCAGCGCCGTCATTCGCCGACTAACATCAAGGCTGAAGAACAACATGCCAGCCGATGTCCGTATCGCTGTGCCTTGGTACAAACCTCTCTATAACCGGACGACATTAACACCCGATTTTTATGTCAATCAAACGGATGATTGGCTGGTCATGCCCTACGAGCTAAGTGGCCTGACTTTTGCGGAAATTGCTCAGAACAAGCCTTGGATGCTTCCCATCCTCAAAAGTATGGACGACAACTCTCCGCAATGAACACTACAGCATCGCTGTTTTTAAAAGGTTTAGCCATGGGTGCGGCAAACGTGATCCCCGGCGTATCCGGTGGCACGATTGCACTCATCACGGGTATTTATGAGCGGCTCATCAACGCCATAAAGCAGTGCGACATTCAAGCCGCTCGATTGATACTGAGAGGCGAATTCAAACGCTTCTGGACGCATGTCGACGGTAGCTGGTTACTGACCCTCATGGCAGGTATCGCTATCAGCATCATATCGCTCGCGAAACTGTTCGAATATTTACTCGAGCACCATGAAACAAACACCATGGCGTTTTTCTTCGGACTGATCGCCTTATCGATTGTACAAGTGGCTAAACGTGTCTCTAACTGGAACACGAGCGCAATAGTGTCTCTAATTTGTGGATCACTCATTGCCATCAGTATTGCCTTTCTGGCTCCAGCCTCTGAAAACGACAACGTGCTGTATGTATTTTTATGCGGGGTGTTCGCCATCAGCAGCATGATTTTACCCGGGCTATCTGGTTCGTTCGTACTTATCCTGATGGGGAATTATGCGCTAATACTTGGTGCGATCAGCACTTTATCTATGGGAATACTTCTGCCGCTAGCATTGGGGTGCATTGTGGGAATCGTCGCTTTCTCTCACGTGCTCTCATGGGTATTTAAAAAATTCCCCGATCAGACTCTGGCATTAATGACAGGGTTTGTTATCGGATCGCTTGTCGTCATCTGGCCTTGGAAAGAAGCCATCACACGTACGGTCGAAAGAGTCGGCAAACCTCCCAGGGAGGTAGTGACAAGCTACGAATGGTTTATGCCCGCCCTTTCAGCGGCAAGTACCTGGATAGCCGTCGCACTGATGCTGCTGGGTGCACTAGCCATCTATCTTATGGAGCGTTTTGCGACTGGCCCCGATACGGCGCAAGCATAGAGAGAGCCTGCAGCCACGCAAACGGGTGGCGTTCGACGACTCCATACTCAGATACAGTCAGTTTTCGAGCTATCTGTTTCTGATCGTATTGCTGGATACGCTGGCAGTGCTGGCGGCGCTGGGTTTCAAACCAATAGTATTGTCGATAAGAGAATTACCACGAATTACAATCGACGAATTGAGTTCGCTACCCTCATTAACAAAAATGCCCCAGGCATCATGATTTTCAACAACATTGTCTTCGATAAGGAGATTGTTGACTGAATTTCTGCCGGGAATCGCAAGTTCAATTCCGCTGACACCGGTTCCCATACGCTGTTGCACGAAACAGTTTTCACAAAAGCCGTCTGCAATCAGATTGTTTTTAATCGTAACCCCCGTAGCCTGAGCAATATACACTTGCCCACCTCCGGTAAAGCCAGTACCAAATCGGGGTGCCACTTGCCACTGCCCCCTCCAGTGATTGCGACGGAACACGTTATTACTAATCGTGTTTGTTGATGAAGACGAACCCGTCACACCCAATAGCGCCAAAGCATTCGTTTGATTATCGATAAACGTTGAATGCTCAATGTTGATATTGGTAGAGGACTTCTCATCGTGCCCAATGTACATACCCAGGACGCCTGAATTTTCCAGCGTGCTGTGACGAAAAGTAAATCCGTTCACCTCTTGCACATAGACAGCGTAACCCTTGCCATGACTGACAACCACCTCGTCAAACGTCAGATTAGACGAGGTTCGTAGGTGCAACATCCGTGGGCACTTATCAGCGACAACACACGGCGCATCCCTCACATCGTCATCCAGAATCCAGTTTTTAAACGACAGGTTTTTCGACTGAGTCACATCAATAAGACTGCACTGACGCTGACCATCCTCTCGTAGAAGGCGAAAACCGTTTCCCTCAATAGTCAAACCCGACACATTGTTCAATCTCACTAAGGCACCACCGGTAGGACAGCAGTTTCCATTCGAACATCGTAGGTCAGACTGAACATTGATCCGATCAAATGCCTGCGCGGCGTTAACACAGTCGATAAGGTTCGCTACGGAATGAACGGCACAGTCTCCTGCGGCTAAAGGGGCGATGTTACTTGGTGCAGGGTAATCATTTTGTGGTGGTGGCGGTGCAATTACTTCCTCGGGTTCCACGGGTGATTCAACCGCGAGTATATCGGGCTCACTTACCGGAGCTGAGACATCTTCCTCAACGGAGTCGTTTGCAGCGTCCACACCCTGAAGGTCACTAGCCTGAGATTCGGTGTCGGTATCGGCACTCTCTTCTATCGGGGAGGTAACAATAAAGTCGGCGTTTATTTGTCTCGATGCCGACACGGACAGCACCTGCCCGTTAAAGGATGCGCCGTTAAAAAAGACGGAATAGGACTCAAGGGTTGACGACTCTTGCACAAACGGAATGATTTGAAAAACGTGATCTATCTCTTCATCCAAATTATTCAAAAAAATACTGGCTGAATCAAACCATCCTAAAGACTGGTGGTTATGTATGACTTCTACTGAGGTCTGAGCACCATCCAAACGGTTCCAGAATAGTTCGACCGCCGTTGTGGAGTAAGCAAGTAGCTTTACCCCCGCGAGACGAATATCTTCGCCGGCCGCAGCGTCGGACGGATAAATTTCTTTTTGAGGTGGTTGGAAATTGTCAGTGGTAAACGATAAAGCGGTTGCCGGGGCCAATACGTTATTGTTTAGCAGAGTCCGAATTTCAAACTGATGGAAGACGCCGGGATTTAAATCATCCGTAAAATAACTGTCGGCGTCCAAGGTGGCAACAACTTGCCCGTTGTAGCTGATCTGCACGATCTCTGAACCTTCCCTGTCCCAAAGAAGTTCGGCGGCCGTGGATGAGTACACTAGCGCTTTAATGTTAAGCAGACCATCGCTTGCCATTAAATTGGCGCACATCAAACAACTAACAAAACCAATAATTGAAGTCAGTGATGACAATGTCTTTGAAAACATGATGACCAGTATTACGCATAAAAAGTAGGCACTGATTTCACATTGCCACTCAACGCCAATACTGACAAGTGACCAAAAATCAATTTGCTTATCGGATGATTTTCAGCACCACGAACAGCTCACTAGAGTCCGCGGTTTACATCCCTTTAAAGCTTGTGAATTATTGTACGTGTTAAAAATTAGGCCCGTTTTAATTCATTCGGTGATTCAATTGTGCAAATAAATTGGATTTCGCTTCTTTCGAGTACGTCACACTAGGCATTGGCATTTAAATGGCCGTAAAGTAAGTTATGAAACTCAAATACCAGCTATTTATCGTTCTGCTACTAGCGAGTGCGACATTAATCGCCACGCTATATGCGTTCAATCGCTGGAGTTTCGACAGAAGCTTTGTCAGTTATATCTCCAAATCTCAAATCGATGCCTTACAGGCGCTTGCGGATACAACAGCTGACGCTTATTCCGAAAACCAGAATTGGGACTGGATTGAAGGCAAAGAGAGGCAGTGGAATCGCCTGACGTCTCAGACGCTGCGAAAAAACAATCGCGGGCAGAGAACAGACAGTTCGAGAAAAGGTAGTCAATCAATAAATGGAGGTGATACCCGGCGAGATAACAATGGCCGCCCTCCTCCGAGACTGTTGCTGACCGACGCTGAGAAAAATCCAATCGTTGGAAAAATGAATACCGACAACGAGGCTAGTTGGCTCCCCGTCACCCTCGATGGCAATATTATTGGTCACTTAGGTTACACACGAGCCAGCGGCCCCACGGGAAGATTGGAACAGCTGTTTGCCGAGACACAAAAGAAAAATCTAGCATGGGCGTCACTCATCATGATTGCTGTTTCCGGAATACTAGCTGCGCTGTTAGCCGCTCGAATTGTCAAACCGGTGCTAACAGTCAGCCATGCTGTCGGCGAGATCAATCGCGGTTTGTATGACCAGCGTGTTACAACAAATCGGCGTGACGAATTAGGCGACCTGTCCCGCGATGTGAATCAGTTAGCACATACGCTCGAAAGGAGCCGCGCTGCACGTAGAAATTGGATCGCTGAAATTTCGCACGAACTACGAACCCCTGTTGCCATTCTACAAGGTGAAATTGAAGCCATTGAAGATGGTATTCGGCCGTTCGATAGCAGCACCCTGGGCTCTTTGCAGACAGAGACCAAAAGACTTAGCCGACTAATTAATGATCTTCACGATTTGTCTCTATCGGATTTAGGCGCATTGGAATATCGAATGGAAACACTCGATTTGGCCAGTTTGATTCAACAACGATTAGACTCAGCAGAGTCGCAGCGCAATGAAGCACAACTTTCCATAGATTTTAATGTTGCACAAAGCTCGGTGCCTGTTTTGGGGGATGCGGACCGTCTATCTCAACTCTTCGACAACTTATTGCAAAATTCCCTGCGTTATACGAATCCACAAGGTTCAATCAAAATCGATTTAACTATCAGCGCCGATAGAACAACCGCCGAGCTAAGCTGGAAAGACTCAAGCCCGGGAATCGATGACATCGACTTACCCCGACTGTTCGACCCTTTATACCGCACCGAGCCATCCAGAAACAGAGCACATGGCGGTGCTGGCCTCGGCCTTGCCATTGCTGAAAAAATTGTGACTGCGCATCAAGGATCCATTCAAGCAAACCACTCAGACATGGGAGGCGTTGCCATTACGATCCAACTTCCTTTGATAGAAAAGCTAGCGAGTTAACAGCATGAACATAGCCATTGTTGAAGACGAACCCAAACTTGCAAGCTTGCTTCAAGACTATTTGCGTCGAGAAGAATACGAGACCATCGTGTATTCGCACGGTACTGACGCTTTGGATGCATTGCAGCAATCATTGCCCGATCTTATCCTGCTCGACTTAATGTTGCCTGGCACCGATGGTCTAACCATCTGCCAGGAAGTGAGAAAAAGTAGTAACGTCCCCATTATCATGTTGACGGCAAAGGTAGAAGAGATTGACCGCCTGCTGGGTTTAGAAGTGGGCGCTGACGACTATATCTGCAAGCCCTTCAGTCCCAGAGAGGTTGTAGCTCGCGTTAAGGCTGTCTTAAGACGTACCAGCACCGAGAGCGAATCATCGCAGAGCAACGCAAGCGGTGATAATGGTGGCGAGCATTTTCGCTATGACGAAGGCACGGCTTCCGTACATATTGGCGATCAAATCTGTTCACTGACGGCTGTCGAATTAAGATTGCTAGGTGCGATGCACGAACGTCCGGGACAAATATTCAATCGTGCACAACTTATGCAACGGATGTACGAGGACAATCGTATCGTCAGCGACCGCACGATTGACAGCCACATAAAAAAGCTAAGACAGAAGCTAGAAGCGGTCGACCAAACGACCTCTTATATCCATTCTGTTTATGGGATCGGATACAAGTTCGAGATTTCAAATAACGAGTAATACAAATCACCTGCCCCCCTAAAATTGCACAATCGAACAATCAACTCCCCATTATTTACACATTGAATGCACAGTTGGAGCCGATGATAAGTACTCACACCAAGGAACTGGTTAAACAGTTTTGCGGCAAATCATCGTTCGATCAAATTTAAAGGTAACATCATGAAAACAGCAACTCCAAAAAAACGAATCCTGACTATCGTAATGGGTTCTATGATTTCATTCTCAGCGCTGGCCGCTATGCCTACTCTGGTGGATACAGATGGCGACGGCGTTATAAGCGCCGATGAAATCACTACCATCCGAGAAGCGCAACGTGCGGCAGATCTTGCCACATTCGACACTAACGGCAATGGTGAATTGTCACGCAACGAAAGACGCGCCATGCAAGATGTTCGTTATGAAGCAACACTATCGGAATTTGATGCTGATGGTGACGGCGAGCTGTCTCGAGAAGAACGTCGCACCGCTCGCGAAGCACGCCGAGCAGCTGTCGAGCAACAACTCGATGTCAATCAGGACGGTGTTGTTTCTGATGAAGAACGCGCAGGCCTTGAAAGCCTAAAAGGCGAGAGAAAAGGCAAGCTTAAGGGTAAGAAGCACGGTAAGCGTGGTGGCAAAGGTCACGATCGTCAGGCAGCTACAGACGAAGAGGCTTGATTATCTACGAACGTTTAATCGTTCGTTGTAATGAAACGGGTGAACAGTTTGCAAAGTCTGATTTTTATACTTGTGGACTGTTCACCTGAGCTTCCCGCTTATTTCGATCAACCCGCCTGGACAAGTAAATTAAAACTGCAAGCACTACCCCTAAACCCATTGATACCCAGGCCATAGGACGTTCGGTTCCATCATGAATAATACTGATCAGCACTGCTGCCAATCCGGCAGTAGTCTGTTCAATACCATTCAACATAGCCGATGCTGAGCCAGCGTTGCGCTGAATAGAGCGTAAGGCTCTTGCTGGCGCAACGGCAAACAAGGGACCCATCCCTGCAGACATTATCATGTAGGTCGCAGTCAGTGTGTAAGCACTTAAAAAACCGCCGAGAATAACCAGCGACAGTGCGACCACACCTACAAGGATAAGAAATACACCCGTGCTCATCAACGTCAACGCCGGCCAATTATCGGCAAGTTTGGATGCGAACACACTACCCAGAAAGAACGCTAGAACAATACTCGCCTGATAATAACCAAAATGATTTGCAGGCACCGACAGTAGATCGATAAGCACAAAAGGACCGCCAGTGACGAATACAATGATTAATCCTAAACAGACTCCCAGGAGAGCTGAGTGGATAATGAAGTCCATATTGCCAAGAAGCGCCCGGTAGCGTGACACAACGATAGACATTTTCAGCGACGTCTTGTCCGGCGTGGTGGACTCAGGCAGATAACGTAAAACACAGAATAGCGCTACCACTGACAAGGCACTTAAGATGTAAAAGTTTGCTTGCCAACCCCAGGCAACATGAACGAACCCGCCAACGATGGGAGCAGCAGCCGGCGCGATGGCTATGGCCATTCCTAATAAGGCAAGCGCTTTTATCTGTTGTTTTTCACTGTATAGATCTTTGATGACGGCTAATCCGACCACGGCCTCAGCTGCTGCTGCAATGCCCAGTAAGATCCTTGCCACGATGAGTTGCTCAATCGTTTGAGCCAGTGCACAGGCAATACACAATGCACAAACAGATAACAACGACACCACAAGCACAGGTTTTCGCCCATACCTATCCGATAGAGGCCCATGCAGTAGTTGGGCAATACCAAACGCCAGGATATTTAAACTGATGGTTAATTTGACTTTGGTCGCGCTGGTGTCAAACCACCGCACAAGGTCTGGCAGGCTGGGACTGTACATGTCAGTCGAGCTAATGCTAACGCTCGAACACAGCACCAAAATACCAACGACCAACCCAACAGTCGGCATTACCGGATTAACGGTCACCTACTCAACAATCTGAGCAGTTTCGACAACAGCATGAAATAGCACGTTAGTACCGGCCGCGGCCCAACCGGGCGAAATTTCTTCAGCCTCATTGTGCGACAGACCTCCCACACACGGACACATAACCATCGCCGTCGGCGCAACGCTATTGATCCAACAGGCATCATGCCCTGCGCCCGAGACCAAGTCACGATGGCTATATCCGAGGCGATCTGCAGCAGCTCGAACCGCTTCCACACAACCTTTGTCGAATTCCACTGGATCGAAACCACCCACTTGCTCGATAGAATGCTCCAGACCAATGCCCTCTGATATCTCTTTGACACCTTGCTTAAATCGGGCCTCCATGTCCAGAATGACATCGATATCCGGGTGTCTGAAGTCGACGGTAAAAACAACTTTACCGGGAATAATGTTGCGCGAATTCGGATAAACATCGCAATGCCCGATAGCGCCCACAGCATCTGGTGCATGGCTAAGAGCAATATCATTAACCAACTCGGTCATTCGAGCCATTCCCAAACCCGCGTTCACTCTCATAGGCATGGGTGTTGACCCCGTATGGCTTTCCTTACCAATGAGCGTTGTTTGCAGCCACTTTAATCCTTGACCATGAGTGACTACACCAATGTCCTTGCCTTCTCCTTCGAGAATGGGACCTTGCTCAATGTGTAATTCAAAGAAGGCGTGCATTTTCCGGGCGCCCACATCCTCATCACCCAGAAAACCAATGCGATCCAGTTCAGCGCCTAATTTTTTGCCATCAGCATCTGTTCTATCATAAGCCCATTCCAAAGAATGAATGCCAGCGAACACCCCTGAAGCAACCATAGCTGGTGGAAATCGGCTTCCCTCTTCATTCGTAAAATTAACCACAACGATCGGATGTTTAGTTTGGATATTCATATCATTCAATTGACGAATGATTTCCAAAGCCCCTAAAACACCGAGCACACCATCGTACTTACCACCCGTGGGCTGCGTATCCAGATGGCTGCCAACATATACCGGCAACGCATCTGGATCAGTCCCTTCGCGTGTGGCGAACATCGTGCCCATTTTATCGACGCCCATAGTCATACCAGCATCGAGACACCAACGTTGAAACAGATGCCTCCCCTCGGCATCTTCATCGGTTAACGTTTGACGGTTGTTTCCACCGGCAACGCCCGGGCCAATCTTTGCCATGTCCATTAACGACTCCCATAATCGGTCGCTATTGATACGCATGTTGCTAGTGATTGCCATGGTTAAAGTTGCTCAGTACGGATGTCGAAGTTGTTTTTTCGTCGTTAAATTATTCCGGTATCTGGATCTAGGTTGGAAACGTAAACACTGCGCCGTCTTTGATACCCGTTGGCCAGCGACTGGTTACTGTTTTTAAACGCGTGTAAAAATGCACACCTTCAGGTCCGTAGATAGAGTGATCACCGAACAGCGATCGCTTCCACCCGCCAAAACTATGGTAAGCAACAGGCACAGGGATAGGCACATTGACCCCAACCATGCCCACTTGAATGCTATCGGTAAACGAACGTGCTGCATCTCCGTCTCTAGTGAATATGGCAGTACCGTTTCCATACTCATGTTCGTTGATCATGGTAACCGCTTCATCGTAATCAGCTGCACGCACAACCGAGAGCACAGGCCCAAAAATTTCTTCCTGATAAATCTGCATATCGGTGGTGACTTTGTCGAACAAGGTTCCACCCAGGAAATAACCATTTTCATAGCCTTGCAAAGCGATATTTCGACCATCGACGACAAGCTCAGCCCCTGCTTCAACGCCCGAATCAATTAAACCGGTAATGCGTTTCTTGGCATCAGCAGTGATGACCGGCCCCATTTCAGCATCTGGATCATCAGCAGGGCCAATACGCAAACCTTCGACCTTCGGTCTTAATGCAGCCACTAAACGATCAGCTGTCTCTTCGCCGACCGGCACAGCAACAGAAATTGCCATACACCGCTCGCCCGCCGAACCGAACCCAGCACCCATCAAAGCATCTACGGCCTGGTTCATATCAGCATCAGGCATGACCACCATGTGGTTTTTAGCACCACCCAACGCTTGAACTCGTTTGCCAGCCTGTGTTCCTCGGTTGTAAACATACTCAGCAATTGGGGTCGAGCCTACGAAACTAACCGCCTGAACCTTAGGGTTATCCAGTAGCGCATCGACAGCTTCTTTGTCACCGTGAACCACATTTAGTACGCCATCGGGCAAACCTGCTTGTTGAAGCAGATCCGCCACCATTAATACTGCGGACGGGTCTCTCTCTGAAGGTTTCAACACAAAGGTATTGCCACAAGCAATGGCGACCGGGTACATCCACAATGGCACCATAGCCGGAAAGTTGAACGGTGTGATTCCGGCACAAACGCCTAGCGCCTGTCTATCGGACCATGAGTCGATTTGAGGTCCGACATTTCTGGAAAATTCACCCTTTAGTAGCTGCGGTATTCCGCAAACAAATTCCACCACTTCACGACCGCGTTGAACTTCCCCTAGAGCGTCGTCGTGCGTTTTGCCATGCTCTCGTGAAATTTCTTTGGCGACAGCATCAGCATTTTTGATCAGCAGCTCATTGAACCGGAACATAATCGCCGCACGTTTTAATGGAGGAGTAGCAGCCCAGGCAGGAAAAGCGGCTGCGGCAACATCAACCGCGGCATTGACTTCTTCTGTGCTGCATAAACCCAGCTCGTCAATTGCTTCACCGGTTGCCGGGTTGTAAACAGGCTGCGAACGCCCACTTTTTGTGGCAACTAATTGGCCACCCACAAGATTATTGATCATCGAATTTGGACTCAGCGAAAGCGTTAATGACTTGTTATTGTCTGCACGCTATCGTACCTTAATTGGTCGGTCAACGATTCAGGACGTCGATTCGCTTTAAACGGTCGTATCGTAGAATTACGCGTCTAAAAACAGGCGATATCAACCCATTGGTACCGCCGCCCATACGCGGATTTTCGGCTAGCGTAATAGCTGAACCATACCAATTTGAATGAGACCCGTTTTATTTCCAGGCGAGTACGCAGGCTGAATACTATGACCGATCAGGCCCAATCATTTCTTCCGCTTGAAGGAGAGAATGCTCACACCCTGATCTTAGGCACCATGCCTGGTCAGAAATCACTGGAACAGCAACAATATTACGCTCACAAACGCAACGCATTCTGGCCCATCATGATGGGTTTTCTGAGTGGTCAACCCCCATCTTTCGATGAAGCGGCAAGCATGGAATATTCCGATCGATGCAAGCTACTGCTCGATAGTGGATATGCAGTATGGGATGTCCTAGCCAGCTGTGAGCGCCAAGGTAGCCTGGACAGCAACATCGTCAAAGGCAGCGAGATTGCGAATGACATTGCCGGATTGGCGCGACGACATCCGGAACTCGCCCTTATTATCTGTAATGGACGCACTGCAGAGAAGTTGTTTAAAAGACACATTCAAGCATCTTTAGGTGAATACTTTTCCTCTGAGGACCAAATCAGAATAGATCGAACGGACAGAGACATATACGTATGCAGCCTTCCCTCGACAAGCCCTGCAATGGCTAGTTTGTCACTAACGGAGAAGTATCAACAATGGTCTGCTGCGTTTAGCGCTGACCCGCCGATCAACACTCAATGAGTCATGCAGTCGGAAAGGGGCCACACTAGTAAATTGTGTGACTGGCACTCAATTGATTAAAAATGCCTACCCTGAACGCCCGGTAGAAAACAAATCAACCAACTGACTGGACATAACGTCCGCTAACTGCGTGACATCATGAATCGTCGTTGCTTTTGCATAATACTGTCGAACATCATGCCCTATCCCGATAGCGACTAACTCCACATCATCTTGTCGCTCAATTTGCGCAATGACATGTCGTAGATGCTTTTCAAGGAACCGACCGGGATTGGTGGACAGAGTCGAGTCATCAATGGGGGCACCATCAGAAATCATCATCAGGATTCGACGTTGCTCCGGACGCTGTAGCAATCGAGAGTGTGCCCATTGCAGCGCTTCACCATCGATGTTTTCTTTTAGAAGCCCCTTTCTCATCATCAGCCCCAAGTTGCGTCGAGACTGACGCCACGGGGTATCGGCTGATTTGTAAATGATATGGCGTAGATCGTTCAAACGCCCAGGGTTCGACGGATAGCCTGCAGCGACCCAACGTTCACGAGATTTTCCACCTTTCCAGGCGCCTGTTGTAAAACCTAGAATCTCGACCCTAACCCCACATCGTTCCAGTGTGGAGGAGAGAATATCCGCACACACGGCAGCGACTCTGATTGATCTTCCATGCATCGAGCCAGAGTTATCGAGCAAGAGCGTGACAACCGTATCCCTAAACGGCGTCTCAGATTCCTGTTTGAACGTCAGAGGCATCATAGGCTCTGTCAGTACACGCGTGAGCCTTGCCGTGTCCAGTTGGCCTTCCTCAAGATCAAACTCCCAGGATCGCGTTTGCTGCGCCATAAGCACCCGTTGAAGACGGTTTGCAAACTTACCAATAGAGCGTTGCAGGTCACCGATATGTGTATCCAGTGTTTGCCTTAAGCGCGTAAGTTCTTCCGAATCACACAGATCCAGCGGTCGAATGACTTCATCATATTCCTTGGTATAAATGTGATAGTCATTAATGCTTCGGCGTGTTCCCTCGCCTGCCGTGGCGCGCCATTCGCTGCCTGGATTCTCAGAGCTTCGCTCCGGCATATCATCTTCAGGCTCGACCGTATCGCTGGCTTCCTCTGCGCTGCCCTCCTCATCGACAGTTTCAGATTCACCATCGTCTTGCATAGACGTACTATCGGACTCACCCGACTCTGATTCATCTTCCGGGTTTTGTGAATCTTCAGGGGTTTGATTTTCATCGCTGAAGTCGTCAGGACTTTCTGCAGATTCACCATCATCTATATCTAACGAACGAAGCAATTGTCCGAGCGAGCGTGCAAAACTGGCTTGATCGTTTAAGTCGAAATTCGCTGCGTCGAATTTTTCGGAGACATCGGATTCCAACCACTCACGCCAATCGGACATGGCTTCCTTGGCACCGGGCGGTAGAGGACGGTTACCCAGTTTTTCACGCAAATATAAAGTGAGCGCATGATCGATACCTAAGCGAGGTTCCTTGTTTTCGGCTAACGGAATCGCAGGCTTGGCCAAGGTATCCAGCAATAGTTGATAGCGGCCATTGAGGGCAGCATCCAGATTTCTCCCAATGCCCTCAAACTCATTACTGCCAATTAACTCCACACGCGTTTGCTCAGCCATGGCGTGCAGGCGCTGCGATGTATCTGTAGCCGGTTGGTATTTGGCATGCGTTGATGCATTGTGATACTGCTTATGCAACGCGATAGCGTCACTGCGGCCTCGCGTCTGTAATCTTTCTAACGCTGTCGCATCATCCGGTATGGCAGGCAACACCATGCCGCTGACTTCTTCGGCTTTCTCGTCAAACGTAATATCAATGGACGTATCTTTAGCGATGGCGCGGGCGCATGCACCCGTTGACTGTTTGAAGCCCGCGCGAACTCCAAAACCATCAGTACCCAAAGGCGCTGGCAACCCTGTACCGCCGCCCGTCGACCGATCCGATTTAGCCTCACCGCTCATCGTTAAAGACGCTTCAGGCGTCGACGTCTTGCAGTTCTTCGCCAAAGACGCGCTGATACAACTCAGAAATTAACGCACGTTCAGCAGGATCGCATTTATTAACAAAGGCCAGTTCCAGAGACAATCCAATGTCTTTAAAGAACGTCAGGTTCTGCGTCCAAGTGATAACCGTTCTCGGGCTCATCACCGTGGCTAGATCGCCATTTCGGAATGCATTTCTGGTTAATCCTGCAAGTGAAACCATCTGCGTAACCAACTTTTCACCTTCCGGATTCTGAAGATGCGGCGCTTTAGCAAGTACAACCTTGGCTTCTTGCTCAGCCGGCAGATAATTCAGTACGGTAGTGATGGACCATCGGTCCATTTGAGCCTGGTTGATCTGTTGGGTGCCGTGGTACAAACCCGTTGTATCGCCCAGACCAACCGTATTGGCCGTCGCAAAAAATCGAAAAGCAGGATGTGGTTTGATAACACGGCTTTGATCCAACAGCGTTAATTGCCCTGCACTCTCTAAAACACGTTGGATAACAAACATAACGTCGGGACGGCCTGCATCATATTCATCGAACACCAGGGCAACATTTCGCTGATAGGCCCAAGGCAAAATACCATCCTGAAATTCAGTGACCTGTTTGCCCTCTTTGAGAACAATGGCGTCTTTTCCTATCAGATCGATCCGGCTGACGTGACTGTCCAGATTGATCCGCAAACAAGGCCAGTTGAGCCGCGCGGCAACCTGTTCAATATGCGTGGATTTACCAGTTCCGTGAAAGCCTGAAATCAGCACCCGCCAATCGTGAGCGAATCCGGCAAGAATGGCCATCGTGGTGCGGAAATCGAAGAGATAAGATGGGTCAATTTCCGGTACCCGTTCGGTTCGCGTTTTATACGCCGGTACCATTAAATCTACATCGAGTCCGAAGACATCTTTGACAGATACCTGAGTATCTGGCATCAGCTCAGAATATGAATCTGAATTTTGTGTCGAGTCGAGCATGAATCCGATCAATTGAAGACAAAGACGTTATCCTACACGCACTACCGCGAGAGTCGGCACACCTTAGGTGTCTTCGTGCATAAAAATTGAAAAAAATCTTGCCTTTATTGTGTGAAATTGTTCAAGTACGCCTCTGAGGATGCTCTATAGCGAGTGTCAATAGGCCAAATAGCCAGTCCCTGTAATTCCACTGTCTTACGCATGATGCTCATAGATTAAACGTTATGGACCTGAACAAGCTGCAGCAATCGCCGGGTTGTATTGGCATCATGGCCAACATTTTAGGGTCGGCTAGCCTGCGCCCTATGGTCGAATCTGCGGTAGCTACTTGCGAATCGCTGGGTTATTCCACCCTCGTGATTTCTACAGGTTCAAGTCGACGGGAGGAAATTCAGGCTTGGGAGACGTTGGCCCGAAGCGAGTGCGTCGGTGTGCTTGCTCATTCAGACTACATAGACAACGAGACGCTTGCCAGACTGATAAGCACACGCAAAAATGTGGTGCTGGCCAACTTATATCATGTGCAAATCGGCACACTGGCTGCAGAATATTTGATAAGCCGGGGCCATCGTCAAATAGCCATGCTAAGCGGTGCAGCCAATCGCTTCAGTACGCAGCATCGGCATGAGGGGTTTTTAAAACAAGCCGAAAAACCGCGGTGGCGCAATGTCAGTCTGCAAACCTATGAAGCGGAATTGTCCATCAACGGCGGTCGCACGTTTATGCAGAACCTCTTAAAATTGGAACTCAAACCCAGCGCTGTATTTTTTCATCACGAAGTGATGGCCATCGGCGCTTTATCGGTTTGCAAGCAACAAGGTGTGCGCGTACCTCAAGATATTTCGCTGCTTGTTCACGCTGATTCAACTGACACTATCGACTCGACTATGTCATTCACTTCCGTATCTCAGTCTCTTACTGCTCTGGGCGAATACGCTGCCAACAGAATTGTTAATCAGCTCAATGGCGTACGACAAACTGAAAATTCGTCCGATCAGATTGCTAATTTACTGCCAATCGTTATCGAAGGCAGCAGCGTTCGCGATATCACCAAATCCATGCTGCCCGGCAAAAACGCTGATGAGCTCATATCGGAGCGTGAACGGGAATGTCTGCAATGGGCGGCTCAAGGAAAGACGTCATGGGAGATGAGCCAGATTCTTAATGTCAGCGAAAGTACTATTATCTACCACCTCCGGAACGCTACCAAAAAACTCGACGCTGCCAATCGCATGCACGCGGTTGTAAAAGCGGTAAAGGCAGATTTGATAGAAATCTAAAAATACCGGTCAAATTACCCCTTCCCTACCGGTAATTTGAGACACCGCCAAAAGTGCTAGCACGTCAGACTCTAACGACCGAAACGATGAGTTTCCAAACTACAAGGTCAGTTCATGAGTCGCACACCATCATTTGCCTTTTCCCCTACCGCCTTGCTAATCGCAAGCTCCCTGACTTTGGCTGCCTGTGGTGGCGGCGGAGGTAGTGCTGCCGACGGTGTCGCAAGATCGGATGATGCGCCCATAACGCCCATGTCTGAGATTCGACTCAGAGTATCGCTACCACCGCGCATGCAATCCATTGACGACGACTTCGAAGTGATTGTCACCGCAGGTGGGGACAACCAAATAATGCAAGAGTCAGACGGTGAGTTCACTCTGGCAATCTCCCTGCCCATGGATCGAAACTATCCGTTATTTCTTAGAGTCCAACGAATATCTGACGAATTGATTCTGGCATCGGCACAATCGGAGGTTCAAACCGATGCACCCGAGATTTCATTTGCCATTCCACCTCAGTTATTCAATACAGAGTTTGATTCGGACAGCGACGGATTCACCAATATTGCGGAATTGGAACGTGGCTCAGATCCGATATCGGTCAGTGCTGACTTCGACGGCGATGGCTTGGCAGATGATACCGACAGTGACGATGATAACGACGGCGTAAGAGATGACATAGATGCATTCCCACTTAATCCAAATGAGTTTGTCGATTCAGACGGTGATGGTATAGGCGATGTAGAAGACCGAGATGACGATAACGATTCAATCCTTGATGTCGATGATAAATTTCCGTTGGACGCCAACGAAAGTCTCGATTTAGATCTGGACGGCCTGGGTAACAGTGTCGACCTTGATGACGACGGCGACGGCACAATTGACCTGGAGGATCCACAACCCTCCAACCCTAATATCACAGGCAATGAAGACACGGATGGCGACGGTTTCCCCGATCGCGATGATGCGTTTATCTACGACCCTACTGAACACAACGACAATGACGGTGATGGGATTGGAGACGTTGCCGACCCAGATGATGACAATAACGGAATTCCTGATGATCAGGATAATTCGACAGCCAGCATCCCATTTACCGCTAATGCGCCCGTTATCGACGGTGCCTTTGGTTGGTGGGAATGGCAAGCGGCAGCTCGATCAGATAGCCGCGGGAATTACTTAAATATCGATCACCTCATCGATGACCCTTACAACATATTGACCGACCAAGACAACCGGGACTACAGCTACTGGCGTGCCATGCATGACGGCGAATTCCTGTACGTTCTGGTTAGAATTGGGCGTGAGCAGGCGGCACATCGCTGGAGCGATTCTGCAGAAATATGGCACGATGATGGTGTCGAGATCTTCCTGGATATAGGCAACGATAAACCCCTCACCTATGGCGCCGATGACTTTCAACGCTTGTTCCGCTATCAGGACGATGCCTGGGACGCACAGGTTGATGGTTTTAATTCAGCACCCGGCATGATCTCCAGTTACTGCTCCAGCAGAGGTATGGCAACAGACTGGACCTGGAGCGCCACCTACGAAATCAAAATAGACATGGCTTCAGTGGGCTTGGTTATCGGTGAGAAATTCGGAATTGACGTTCAATATAACGACGACGATGACTCCGGATCACGAGACGCAAAGTGGGCTTGGTTTTCACCCTCCGGTAGTGACCACACCTGGCAAAATCCTAGCTTGATGGGGACGGGCATTCTCGCGCCGGAAGTTGTTGTTACCCGCAGGGACTAGCTGCCACCCTGCTTCACTCAAACTCACCCAACCTTGATTACAGGCTCACAGATAACAAGAAGCCGAGCAGTTGACACTGTTGATTCGTATTAACTAAAGCCGCGACGTTCGTTGAAAGACGATCAGCGGCTTTTCTTTTGCCTGGCAACCTCAAGTAGATAGGCCGAGCAAAAAAAAGGCGCTCTTTAAAAGAGCGCCTTTTTCGAACAGCTTTAGCAAAAATGCTTGGCTTTATTTAGCAGCCTTGCGTTCCTGAGCTTCTTTGATAACCACATCAGCAACGTTCTTAGGACACTGGCTGTAATGGCTGAATTCCATCGAGAACTGACCACGACCTGAAGTCATTGTACGCAGGTCTCCAATGTAACCAAACATCTCAGAAAGAGGTACATCAGCTTTAATGCGAACGCCTGTTGCACCTGGCTCCTGTGATTTGATCATGCCACGACGACGATTCAAGTCACCGATAACATCACCCACGTGATCGTCAGGTGTGAACACATCAACCTTCATGACCGGCTCGATAATCTGAGGACCTGCTTTAGGAATTGACTGACGATAAGCACCCTTCGCTGCAATTTCAAATGCCAGAGCACTTGAATCTACTGCGTGGTAAGCACCGTCTTGCAAGACAACTTTGAAGTCGAGTAATGGGTATCCAGCGAGAACGCCTTCTTCCATAGACATTTTGAAGCCTTTCTCAACCGCTGGCCAGAATTCGCGAGGTACGTTACCACCCGTTACCTTTGATTCGAATTCGAAACCACTGCCCGGCTCACCTGGCTCGATGGTGTAGTCGATACGACCGTACTGACCAGAACCACCCGATTGCTTCTTGTGCGTGTAGGTATCTTCGATAGGCATGGAAATCGTTTCGCGGTAAGCCACCTGAGGCTTGCCCACTTCAACTTCAACACCGTGAGTACGCTTAAGAATGTCGATTTTGATATCGAGGTGCAGCTCACCCATTCCCATAAGAATAGTTTCACCACTTTCTTCGTCAGTCATGACGCGGAAAGAAGGATCTTCTGCAACCATCTTACCGATAGCAACACCCAGCTTTTCTGAGCCAGCCTTATCTTTCGGTGAAACGGCAATAGAGATAACCGGATCAGGGAAAACCATTGGTTCGAGAGTCGCTGGGTTCTTTTGATCAGCCAGAGTGTGACCCGTCTGAACATTCTTCATACCCAACACTGCAACGATGTCGCCTGCCTGAGCGGATTCGAGCTCTATACGATCCTCAGCATGCATCTCTACGATACGACCAATTCGCTCCGTTTTACCGGTAAATGTATTCATCACAGTATCGCCTTTCTGGATTTTGCCAGAGTAGATACGGATAAATGTCAGTGCGCCGTAACGGTCGTCCATGATTTTGAATGCCAAGGCACGAAGCGGCTTAGACGCATCAACGACAGCGAATTCACCAGTCTCGACACCTTCCAAATCAACTTCTGGCTGTGGCTTAACTTCAGTCGGGCTAGGCAGATAGGAAACAACGCCGTCCAACATAGGCTGAATGCCTTTGTTTTTGAAAGCAGAACCACAGAAAGTTGGAAACCACTCAAGTTCGATGGTGCCCTTACGGATGCACTTCTGGAGTGTTTCAATGTCAGGAATCTCGCCTTCGAAGTACTTTTCCATGGCTTCATCATCCATTTCCAAAGCACTTTCGATCAGCTCTTCACGGTACTTCGCAACGTCATCAACCATATCGGCCGGGACATCGGTAATAGTGTATGCAGAAGGATCGCCAGAGTTGTCCCAAATCCATGCTTTTTCTGTTAGCAAGTCAACAACACCGACAAAATCGTCTTCTGTACCAATAGGCAGAGTCATAACAAGCGCACGCGCCGCTAGCACGTCTTTCACCTGGCCAACGACTCGGTAGAAGTCAGCGCCCATACGATCCAGCTTGTTGACGAAGATTACTCGCGAAACACCTGATTCGTTCGCATAGCGCCAGTTAGTTTCTGACTGAGGCTCAACGCCGCCAGAACCACAGAAAACACCAACACCACCGTCTAGAACTTTCAGTGAACGATAAACTTCGATAGTGAAGTCAACGTGTCCCGGAGTATCGATGATGTTGAAACGGTGGCTATCCCACTCACAGCTTGTAGCTGCCGACTGGATTGTTATGCCTCGTTCCTGCTCCTGATCCATGAAGTCAGTTGTGGCTTCGCCATCGTGAACTTCACCCGTCTTGTGGATTTTGCCCGTGAGCTTAAGGATACGCTCTGTGGTAGTAGTCTTACCCGCATCAACGTGGGCGAAAATGCCGATGTTGCGGTAATTGGAAAGGTCAGTCATCTTGATGCTCACGCTCTGGAAAAAAAGGCCCGGATATAGGAGTTAACCGGACGTTGCCTTGCTAGAAAACGGACAAAACACCCCTTTGGCCAAGGAATCAGTCTTGAGTGCCTGTGTGTGAAGCCGCAGAATGGTAGAAATCCTGCAAAACTTCGGCAAACCCGGGACCGAAAATCCGACCAACAAAGGTGTCTGACGCGGTAAACCCGCAATTCTACCCAATTTTGGGGGGATCATGTCAGTTAGCAAGGCTTATTCCAGCGCTATAGTGTGCTGAAAGTCCGTACTAAATGAAAAGCTCGAAGAAATTGTAGGACGAAATTAGGTGAATCTCACTTGAACATGCCGACTCAAAGGCCCGATCAGCCCCCTGAAGGCCCAGACAAATTACCTGAGGACGCTGGGGAAAAAATCGGCGGCTGGATGATTGCCCTACTCTGGATTTTACTGCTTGGAGGTGGTTGGTGGTTGTCAAATCAATGGATTACCGGCCGTGAACAAGCGCGGGCTCCCATCTGGAATGAATCGGATGGAGCGAATGCGGAGCTGCTTCTCAAAGCTGATCGATACGGCCAGTATCAGATAATCGGTAGCGCCAATGACAATCGAGTTCTGTATTTACTGGATACTGGCGCCTCAGAAATCAGTATTCCCATTTCCGTGGCGGAAAGACTCAATCTCCGCAAAGGACAAGGTTATCCGGTGAGTACCGCCAACGGTGAAGTCACGGTTTACTCCACCCGGCTGGACGAAGTCACCATCGGGCCATTTTCCATGCGAAATGTGCGGGCCCATATAAATCCGGGCATGCAAGGGGATGTAGCCTTGCTAGGAATGAGCTTTCTTAGACATTTTGAAATGATTCAACGCTCTGGAGAGCTGACCATTCGGGCTCCATAAACTATGCTTCAGGTGTTGCGCGGGAACCTTCTCTTCTAAAACGGTTCACAACCGCTATACAGTTCTTGCATCCGGTGACGACATTGCAAGAATCTGGGATCTTATGCGGTGGCGCAAGAGCCCATTGTCGCGGTACCATTAGGGGTTACAGATATACCCTGCAAGGTTTATGGAGTAGGCAGTAGGACGTCATGCACATCACGATTATCATGGTTCTGACCTACATCGTTTGCTGCGCTCGCATTGCGACTGCGCCATGGCGATATTGGCAGCTGAACGCCCGATATTTTTCAGAAGATCAGGGCGTGTTTTCTAAACTGTCTATGGACGAGCTTATTCCAGATCGCTGGCGCCTCGTCCAACAAATTGACGGCGACACGGTAGCCCCTGCCACGTACCCGGTTTTCTTGAAGCCTGAATGGGGTCAGAACGCGCACGGTATCCACAGGGCTGACAATCTCACCGACCTGACTAATCTACGCGCGCGTCTCAAGGATCAACCACAACGTTATTTGCTTCAAGAAGCCGCCCCCGGTTTACGAGAGTTCGAGCTGTTCAGTATTGATGCCAATCGGTCTGATGACAATCATGACGTTTTCACGATTACAGAGGCGATAAACGATCGGGAAGACTTCCCTATCAATAGTAAGTACAACCGCTTCACTCGGTATGCGGATGTGACTGACCAATTCTCATTAGAACAACAGCAGCAAATCGCAGGCTACCTTTCAGAAATCGGTCAATTTGGCATCAGCAGAATGAGCGTCAGAGCCAACACAAACGAAGACCTAATTGCTGGCAATTTCCACGTTATTGAAATTAATCTCTTCTTGCCAATGCCAATAAATTTACTGGACGAAAGCTACACCTGGACTGCACGTTGGAAATTTATTCGCACGTCCATGATGAGCTTGGCTAGAGCTACTAAATTGATACAGCCTGCTGACATCAAGTTTCCTATTTTTTCTCAAATGATGTTGTACGGGCGCACTAAATCGGCAAATGAGGTTCAGAAGACTCAATACACCGATATAGCAGACATGGGCGAGCGTCACATCCAACCGTGAAATCATTGAAAACGCTGATCTATAAATGGATCAGTCAGAAGTATATGGCAGGCTGCAGTAACTACAATTCTCTGCAAGTTCGTAAAGCCAGCCGTTCAAAAAAACAAGCTCGTGCGATGTTCAATCAGCATGACTTCCCTCATGCAAAAGGTGACGTTTTCCTCAGCCCTTGGTCTGCGCACAAGTTTGCTAAAAAGCATGGCTTCCCAATTTGCATTAAGCCTAATGTCAGCGGGTTCTCCCGTGGCAGCCACTTCCCTATCACCAATTTTAAGGAATTGTGGCGAGCAGCTTTATGGGTCAAAGTGTGGTGGCCTACCAGCATTGTTGAACAATATCTAGAAGGTGCAAACTACAGAGTGCTAGCGACACAAGAAGGTATGGTATCTGTCATTCGACGATATCCACCGTTCGTCGATGGCAATGGCAGTGACACCATCGAGCAGCTCATTGATGCGGAAAACGCCATCAGAGAAGAAATGGGTTTGTATCCGACGATCTATCCCATGTCAAAGTCTCAGGCGTCCATTGATTACTTAAAAAAACAGGGACTCACCATGGAGAGTGTTGTGCCTGAAGGAGAGCGTGTTTACACATTTAACCGCGTAGCCTTAGCGCCGGGCGGCATCGTAGAAACAATTGATCAAAGCACCATACCTGAGGTCAACAGGCAACTTTTCATGGCGGTTACCAAGGCCTTCGATGCCAAACTTTTCGGTATCGATGTGATTTTCGAGAAAGGAATAGAATTTGATTACCGCGAGCAGAATTGTATTTTGCTTGAGGTTAACTCTCGCCCTTACACTCGTATGCATGACTTTCCGCGCTACGGTAAGAAAGAAAATCTAGATGCGTTCTATGAAGAAATGGACGCACTAACGGTCGCTGACTCAGAAACGTTTTGACCAGACTCAAGTCTCCCCTCGTCTGATTCACGGGAGAACCTCTCTCTTTGAGTACAAAAAAAAACGCCTTCTTCTTTTATCAGTTCCTGGGAGCCCACTCACTCCTCATCGGACTGCTGCCCTTTTTTCTCCCGGTCTATTTGTGGACACACGGTGTCGGATTGGCAGGGCTGTGCATCCTGATCGGCATGTCTGGTCTCGGCTTTGTATCGGTACTCGGCATTTGGCAGCGCATCTGGAGTACGTGGCACCCTAGAAGGTTAATAACGACAACCTTCGCACTGGAGGTGTTTCTGGTCGCCTGTGTTGGTTGGTTTACAACGATTCCGGGAAGTGCTTTGTTCGACATGCCGGAGTCAGAAAAGCTTTTGGCGTTTAGTGATCTGCTCATACCAATGTGCGTCATTGGCATTGCGAATGGTATCTACAACGCATTTTTCTGGACTACCCAACGAAGCTTATTCTTACAGCAACTTGGCGAAAACGACACAGGCAAGCAATATGGGAATTTCCAGATATTTGTCACTGTCTTCTTAAAAGTTGGCATTTTGCTGGGTGGATTGCTACTCGACTTTGGAGGCTTTGTTGGGTTGTTGGGCCTATCGGCAGGTATCAGCTTTGCCGCCAACACGTATCTATCGCAAAAGATCGACAGCAAGCGCGCTGGAGACGCACCGTCTACGAGTTTGCGACAAAGTATCAGCTATTCGGACAGTCATGGTTCCAAACCGGTATTCGCGGTCGACGGATTATTTTTGTATTTCGAAAGTCACTTCTGGACGCTGTCGCTCTTCCTACTTGTCAAACAGGACTACAGCACCCTGGGAATCGCTGTTATTTTACTGGCACTGGTATTTGCTGCCATGTTCTATCTGATTAAAAACCGCATTGACGGCCTGCCTGTAGAACGTGTCTACCAGTGTGCGGTCTGGCTGTACGCGTTTTCCTGGCTGCTAAGATTCACATTGGAAGAAGAAGCCAACAGTGCGGGTTATCTGATCGCACTCGTACTAATTACGTTTTGCTCCTCCTTTTTCAGGCTCGCTTTTAACAAACGATTCTTCGATGTCGCTCTGCGCACGGGCAACATTAATTATCTGCTGATAAAAAGCTATAGCTCGCAGCTTTTCCTCGGTGTGTTTTTTCTAGTATTCGGTTTAACGCTTAGCCTCTCACCTCTAGCCGATGTACAGAGCTTGCAGTATTCCTATTTATTCGCAGCGCTACTTTCACTAGTGTATTTACGTTACAGAGATCAGTAGGTCGCAATGTGCTACTCTAATCCAGAACTTATTCGGAAGATTAGATGGGCGAAAAGTTCACAACACCGCAGGCGATGGAAACACGTAGTTTTTCATCAGCAACCGACGCTGTAGATCGACTGATCGAACTCTACGATCACAATACTCAATTTTTACAGCAAGCATTCTCCCGTTATCTCGACGGAGACACGCCTGATTTAAAACACCGGGCCTATTATCCAGAAATTCGTTTTAGGAACTCAACCTACGCACGTGTTGATTCCAGACTGTCCTATGGTCATGTCGACCAACCGGGGTTGTATACAACAACGATCACGCAACCGACACTGTTTAAAGGCTACCTTCGGCATCAACTCAAGCTACTCATTGAGAATCATGATCAGCCCATCGAGATTGGCGATTCAGATGTCCCCATACCTTTGCATTTTGCCTTGGAGCTAGGCTCTGCTGTCAGCGTTGAACGCCCACAAAATATTACCAGCTCATTAAGGGACTCTTTTGATGTTCCGGATATTGCAACCGTCAATGACGATATCGTGAATGGTACCTACGAAATCGAACCAGGGTTGCCGATGCCTCTAGCACCCTTTCCAGCCCAGCGTGTTGACTACTCGCTTCACCGTTTAGTGCACTACACAGCGACTGAACCAGAACATTTTCAAAACTACGTTTTATTCACCAATTATCAATTCTACATTGATGAGTTTTGCCGCATTGCTCAGCAAATGATGGAACAGAACAATACTCACTATCAATCATTTGTAGAACCAGGCAATGTTGTCACACTTCCAGGTGAATCCAGCCCGAGCGGCGGCACCGCACCATCAAGACAACCGCAAATGCCGACGTATCATCTGACCGCAAAAAATGGCAGTGGTATAACACTTGTCAATATCGGTGTTGGCCCGTCTAACGCTAAAACGATTACGGATCATATCGCTGTCCTTAGACCGCACACCTGGCTGATGCTCGGACACTGTGCCGGCTTGAGAAACAATCAGGAGCTTGGCGACTATGTTCTCGCTCACGCCTATGTCCGCGAAGATAAAGTGCTTGATGCAGACATTCCTGTATGGGTCCCTATTCCTGCACTGGCAGAAGTTCAACAGGCTTTAGAATCTGCAGTTGCCGATGTTACCGGCTTGAATGGCTATGAGCTTAAGCGCGTCATGCGTACTGGTACGGTCGCATCAATAGATAACCGAAACTGGGAGCTCCAAGATCAACGTGAACCAGTAAGGCGATTATCTCAATCGCGGGCGGTCGCGCTTGATATGGAATCGGCAACGATTGCGGCCAACGGATTTCGCCTTCGAGTGCCTTACGGTACTCTGTTGTGCGTATCTGATAAACCATTGCAAGGCGAGCTAAAACTGCCGGGAATGGCTTCAGAGTTTTATCAAAACCAGGTGGCTCAGCACTTAAAAATCGGTATGTTGGCACTGACCAAACTTAGCGAGATGAAATCCGAGCGACTCCATTCTCGAAAACTCAGAAGCTTTTTTGAAACGGCCTTTCAATAACGGTCACTGGCTATCCCCTTAGGATCAAGGTAGCAAACGATTAGTCAGTGTCAGATAGGCCATATCCACAAACGAGGCGCCCAGACGCAAGCTTCGCTCCGGAGACCAACCTGACTCGGTTCTCGGTGTATCAGCCGTATCCTTGAATGGCATCTCCAGTGTCATCGCCAGGCATCCGAAGGTTTCGGCCAGTTGGCTGCTGCAAACGCCCATATTCGCTTTGCCGGGAGGGGTCTTGGGATAGCCATGGACACATTGAAAATCAGGATTCAATGCAGACCAAGTGCGTTTAAAAGCATTTAATTGC
>CAZCKD010000005.1:0-43509 GCA_964498925.1 uncultured Granulosicoccaceae bacterium | reverse complement strand
TCTTGCACTGCTTTAGAAGTTGATCGTTGTTGTGGCTGCTGAGTAAATTCGCTCTATCTCTTACCGCACGTTGCCGGCGATTGCCGCGACTGGCAATACCGATAGGGCCATTGCGTGGAATATCAGCGTCGGTGTTGGAATTGTTCGTATCCGGGGCGCTAGAGTCTTGTGAACGGGCAAAGGAATGGCTGGTTTCTCCAGCATTCGGCATTAAATCAAAAATGCCGTTTTCATCCATTAATACATCAGCAATAGCCAGTGGCGAATGAGGTTTTAGCAGGATGTCAGAATCGAGTGATCCCCAGCTCAATGCCCTGTTGTCGCCCAACGCTTGATCGTGCGTGCGTCGACGTTCCGTTTTAGGACCTGTTTGATTACCTAGAAGAACTTCCACCTGGATTCCTAAAGCTTGAATATGATGAGATGGGCCAGCCGTAGGCCCGTTTAGCTGATAATTCAGGAATCGGGCCAAACGGTTAGTCAGAAACAGCGGATATCGTGGGTAAATACCTTTTTTGAGCTACTAAACTAGATAGACTTAAATGAGAGGAATGGCAAAGAAGTAACGCAAAGATTGCTTGCTCGACATAATCGTGGAATTTGCGTCTCTATTTGTTGTCCTACCAAGGGTAAACGGTGCCGGAGTGAGTATTTTCAACTTCGGTCCTGATTAACTCTATTTTTATTGATTCTGGAGAAATTGGCAATGCGTGACTGGATGAAAATGGCCGGCATTCGTAGCAGCGAAATTACGGACAAAAGCCTTTTTGAGCGTCGCAGGGAGTTTCTGCAAGCTTCTGCCGCAGTCGGGGTTACCGGGTTAATCGCTGTGCCGGGAATGGCTCACGCTAAAACTGATCGAGTGGCCTTGCCAGAGCCTATCGTCAAGAGTCCCTTCAGTACTGATGAAGAGCTGAGCTCTCACGAAACGGTTACCACGTACAACAACTTTTACGAGCTGGGTACCGACAAAGGCGACCCGGCGCGCAACGCCGATAAACTCAGAACCGAGCCTTGGAGCATTACCGTCGACGGTGAATGTGATAACCCGGGTGTGTACACGCTTGAAGACATCCTTAAACCTCATGCTATGGAAGAGCGCATTTATAGAATGCGTTGTGTCGAAGCATGGTCCATGGTTATCCCATGGAATGGTTTTGGACTAGGCGATCTAATCAAACGGATGAAGCCAAATTCAAAAGCGAAATATGTTGCTTTCGAAACTGTCGTTCAAGATGATCTTCCGGGAGTTCGTAGAAACGTATTGCAATGGCCTTATCGCGAAGGGCTGAGAATGGATGAAGCGATGCATCCGTTAAGCATGATGTCGGTTGGTCTATACGGCGAAGAATTGCTTGGACAAAGCGGTGCGCCTATTCGACTGGTTGTGCCATGGAAGTATGGTTACAAGAGCATTAAGTCTGTAGTCCGTATGAGTTTTGTAGAGGAGCAGCCGGCCACCAGTTGGAATATGTCCTCACCACGTGAATATGGCTTTTACAGTAATGTAAATCCAGATCGTAGCCATCCGCGCTGGAGTCAGGCAAAAGAGCGCCGTCTGGCAGGTAATACAAGCGGGCTGTCTGCCTTGTTTGCTTCAAAGACGCCAACCACCTTTATGAATGGTTATGGCGAAGAAGTTGCTAGCTTGTATAACGGAATGGATCTACAAAAATTCCACTAACATTATGACCATCCGTGACTCCGTAGCATCAGTTAATGCGCTGATACTACGAAGGCAGCGGTGGGTGAAGGTAGTTGTGTTCATTGCAGCACTACTGCCTTTTCTACTGTTGCTTTATGCACTGTTAACGGGGCAGTTGGGTCCGAACCCCATTGATGCCCTGACCGATAAAACCGGCACATTGGCCATCAGAATGCTGGTGATTAGTCTGGCGTTATCGCCGCTTCGGTGGTTACTTAAAACCAGTTGGCCGTTACAGTATCGGCGCATGCTTGGGCTGTTTGCGTTTTTCTATGGCGCCTTGCACGTGTGCACCTACTTTGTTCTGGATCAGCAATTGGATCTCATGGCGATCTGGAATGATCTCTCAGAGAGGCCCTACATCATTGCAGGAACAATAGCGTTTGTTTTAATGATTCCCTTGGCGATGACGTCGACGAAAAAGATGATTCGGCGATTGGGCAAACGCTGGTCGTCGCTACATCGTAGCGTGTATCTGGTGGGAATGGCCGCAGTCGTACACTACGTTTGGCTGGCAAAGGGTGATTTGATCGAACCCTTTGTGTACTTAGGCATTGTTATACTTTTGTTTGCCCATCGCTTGGTTAAATCGATTAGCGATTAATCGAGTAAGGCAGCACCGCCCAAATATGGGCGATGCCAAAGCTTTCGATGACTTAGGATGGAAGTAAGTGTGCAACCGTGTTGCGCTCATCCTGAAGTTCAGTCTGGCTTGCGATCATTTTTTCTTTGATAACGTCGCTGACTGCCAGGTCGCTGATGATGGTGTACTCACCATCTTTACACGTGACTGGGAAAGAGTAGATAAGACCTTCTTCGATACCATAGCTGCCATCGCTGGTTACAGCCATGCTGACCCAGTCGCCGTCCGGTGTGCCCTGGATCCAGCTGGCCATATGATCAATAACGCCGTTGGCAGCAGATGCCGCACTTGAGCTACCACGAGCATTGATAACAGCCGCGCCTCGCTTAGCAACGGTTGGAATGAATTCGTTTAATGCCCAATCGCTATCGACGCAATCTGGCGCCGCCTTGCCGGCAATAGAGGCATGAGCGATATCAGGAACCTGAGTGGTGCTGTGGTTGCCCCAGATGATCATGCGAGTGATGTCAGAGACCAGTGAGTCGGTTTTACCGGCTAACTGAGATATAGCGCGGTTGTGATCAAGACGTGTCAGCGCAGTAATATTAGTTGGCTTGATGTTCGGTGCATTAGCCTTAAGGATGTAAGCGTTAGTGTTGGCAGGGTTGCCGACAACGCACACTTTGCAATCTGGAGAACCGACTTCGTTGAGCACCGCACCCAGAGCGCTGAAGATTTTGCCGTTGTCTGTGATCAGGTCACTTCTTTCCATGCCTGGTCCACGAGGTTTTGCTCCGATGAACAGCGCAGCTTCAACACCTTCGAAGGCAACCTTCGGATCATCAGTAACGATGATCTCGTTAAGAAGAGGGAAAGCACAATCGTCGAGTTCCATCTTGACGGCTTCGAGCATACCCAACGCAGGTGTGATTTCCAGCAGGTGAAGGCTTACCGGCTGATCAGGGCCGTAAATGTCACCCGCGGCAATGCGGAATAACATGGAATAGCAAATCTGTCCTGCTGCGCCAGTTATGGCAATGCGCTTTGGTTGAGTCATATTATGTTCCTTGGATAGGTTCGATTTCAGAATGCGCGAAATGTTATCACACGCCATTGTGATACTCTCTCACCGCCTTTGTTCTGGGAGAATTGTAAAGATGCGGTGCCCATTTTGTGGCGCTCTGGATACTCGGGTCGTTGATTCCCGGCTGGTCGGTGATAGCGATCAGGTCAGGCGTCGTCGTGAATGTACCGAATGCGAGGAACGATTCACGACCTATGAGTCGGCTGAACTGAACCTGCCGCGCATCGTCAAATCTCGCGGAAACAGAGAGCCTTTCTCCGATGCGAAACTGCAGGCCGGCTTTTTGAAGTCTCTGGAGAAGCGACCGGTGAGCGTGGAACTGATCGATGAGGCCGTCGCCCGGGTCAAACACCGGTGTCTAGTGGCCGGCGAACGCGAAATCGATGCGACGCGTGTCGGTGTGTGGGTGATGGAGGAATTGAAGCAGCTGGATGAGGTGGCGTATATTCGGTTTGCATCGGTCTATCGGCAATTTGAGGATGCCGCGGCTTTTCGTGAAGCAATAGACACTTTGGAAAGTGCTCCGACTGCAATTGAGGCAGCCAATCAACTTTCGCTACTGCCGAATAACGACCCAATAGACGGTAGCTGAGTCACTGAGCTGTAACAATAGCTGTTCGTCTTTCGAATCTTTTTTCAAACCCGAGATTATCGCCTTGTCTACGATTGTTGTTGCTCGAAAGGGCCGTACAGCTTGCATTGCCGCCGATACCCTTACTACCTTTGGGGATATACGCTTGGAGAGCACACTGGACTGTCATCACTCCAAAATTCAGACATTTGGCAAGACGCATATGGGCATTGTGGGTAGCGCCGCCCATACGCTCGTGGCTGAAAGGGCGTTTAACGACAAAAACGTCAAAGCCGATTTCTCAACACGTGACAGCACCTTCGATACATTGATTCGTCTGCACCCGGTGTTGAAGGAAAATTACTACCTGAATGCCAAGGATGCCGAGGAAGATCCTTACGAGACCAGCCAGATTGACTCGGTATTTATCAACTCGAATGGCATCTTCGCCATGTTTTCCCTGCGCGAAGTCTATGAGTACACCCGTTTCTGGGCGGTCGGTTCGGGCGCCTGCTACGCACTGGGTGCGATGCATGCGGTTTACGATCGGTACAAGAGCGCAAAAGACATCGCAAAAGCGGGGGCTGAGGCCGGCGCCATGTTCGATACGTCGTCCCAAATGCCTTTAACGCTGAAAACGGTGAAGCTGGCGGAATCAGACGGTCAGTAACGGCTCAAAATTAGGTACAATGGTGGGTTAACTGAATTCTGTTTCAATTTACCCAGGAGTGCCAAATGGCCGTCGAACGTACCCTCTCTATCATCAAGCCCGATGCTGTTTCTAAAAATGTCATCGGTGAAATCTATTCTGCTTTCGAAGGCGCAGGCCTGAACATTGTCGGCGCCCGCATGATGCACCTGACAGCTGAACAAGCTGGCGAGTTCTATGCAGTCCACAAAGAACGTCCTTTTTACAACGATCTGGTTAGCTTCATGACATCTGGCCCTGTTATGGTTCAGTGTCTTGAAGGCGAAAACGCCATTCTGGCTCACCGTGAAGTTATGGGTGCAACCAACCCTGCTGAAGCTGCCGAAGGCACTATCCGTCAGCGATTCGCATCATCTATCGATGAAAATGCGGTTCACGGTTCTGATGCTGCTGAAACTGCCGCTGTAGAAATTGCTTTCTTCTTCGGTGACGACGGCGTTTGCGCACGTACGCGCTAAGTCGAAGTAACTGACTCTCCGTTTGTAACTGCCGTGTCGGATTCAACATCGGTCAATCTGTTCGACCTTGATAGGGACGCTATGGTCTCTTTTATGGTCGAGCAGGGTGAGAAGCCATTTCGTGCCAAACAGGTGCTGAAGTGGCTCTACCAGCATAATGTGCGTGACGTAAACGCCATGACCGATATTTCAAAATCCACACGGCAAAAACTACTTTCTTGCACAACCACCGTACTTCCGGGTGTGCAGGAATACCAGTTAAGTCGTGATGGGACGGCCAAATGGCTGTTCGAGTTGCACGACGGCAATTGCATCGAAACCGTTTACATCCCGGAAAGCGATCGCGGCACCTTGTGCGTCTCTTCGCAGGTCGGTTGCGCGCTTGATTGTTCGTTTTGCTCGACGGGGCGACAGGGGTTCAACCGCAATTTGTCCGTGTCCGAAATCATCGGCCAGGTCTGGTTAGCGTCAAATTTGCTCGCTCAAGAGCCAGCCACCGCTAATCAACGAATTACCAACGTTGTCATGATGGGAATGGGTGAGCCGCTGCTGAACTACAAGCAGTTGGTGCCTTCCTTGAATCTCATGATGGACGATCTCGCTTATGGGCTCAGTAAGAGACGGGTGACGGTCAGTACATCGGGGGTTATTCCGGCCATGGACAAGCTCACCGCCGATGTCGACATCTCACTGGCTGTTTCTCTGCACGCACCTAACGATAAACTGCGTGACGAGCTGGTTCCGGTGAACAAGAAATACCCCATTGAAGAACTCATGGGAGCCTGTTGGCGCTACGTCGAAGGAGACGATGCCGCGTCCCAACGAAAAAAACACGTCCTTTTCGAATACGTCATGCTCTCTGGCGTCAATGATCAGGCGGAACAAGCTCACGAATTGGCAGAGCTGTTGCGTGGTTTCCCGGGAAAGGTCAATCTGATCCCGTTCAATCCGTTCCCAGAGTCGGGCTATCGACGTTCCTCCAGAAATGCGGTGGAGCGCTTTGCTAAGATTCTGAACGATGCGGGCATTCTGACGCTCAAACGCACCACTCGCGGTGATGATATCGATGCGGCGTGCGGGCAATTGGCCGGTGATATTGATGATCGAAGCAGGCGCCAGCTGAAGTTCATGGAGCCTCGATTTGGAGAGCAAATGTGAGAAGTAATGGATTGAGAGTCAGTGCTGAGCAATATTCCATCAGAGCCACCCGACTCGGCGCGGTTGCCGTACTGATGCTACTTTTGCAGGCTTGTGCCGGCAGTGGTGGCAATAAGCTACCGACAAACAGTGAAGAAGCCTCAAAATTTAATGCCCAGTTAGGTGCGCAGTATTTACAACGTGGCGAGCTTGAACAAGCGCGTGAAAAACTCACTAAAGCCCTAGAGCAGGATGATGACAACGCCTTAGCGCATGTCACTTACGCCAAGCTTCAATACCGGGTTGACGATCAGGCCAGCGCCAATAAGCACTTTAAACGTGCGCTGCAGTTAGAGCCGGATGAAGCTGAACATCGAAATAGTTATGGCATCTATTTGTGTGAAGTACAGCGATACGATCTTGCCCTTAAGCAATTTGAAAGCGCAGCTGAAAACCCTTACTACGAAACACCGGAATTTGCACTGGACAACGCCGGGCTGTGCATGCTCGACGCCGAACGCCTGGATGATGCCGAAGGCTATTTGCGCGATGCTTTGCGAGTGAATCCAAAATTTGCGAATGCCTACTTACACATGGCTGAGCTGATGCATCGCCACCAACGGCTGACGGTTTCTGAAGCCTATTTCGAGCGTCATGGCGTCTATGGTTCTGACACCTCAGAAAGCTTATGGCTCGGATACCAGATCAAACGTGATACCGGTGATAGTGTTGGATCACAAAATTTTGCCAGTCAATTACTCGATGAATTTCCTTCTTCTGAAGAAGCAGGCGAGTATCTGACTCAGGCGCAATAAGATCGCTTAACCACAGATTAGATAGCTCAAAAAAATCGCATGAAAACTCAATTCACACGTTTGCGTGGTATGCCGGATTTGATTCCGGCCACCATAGCTCCATGGCAGCGGCTGGAAACAGCTGTCGGTCATGCGATGCGAGCGTATGGATACGGCGAAATGCGAACACCCTTGATGGAGCGCACTAGCTTATTTCAGCGCTCGATCGGCGAAGCTACCGATATCGTAGAAAAAGAGATGTACAGCTTCACCGATCGAAAGGGTGAATCAATCTCTTTACGCCCGGAAAACACCGCTGGTTGTGTACGTGCCGCCATTGAAAACGGCATGCTGCAACCAGGCAGCGTTAACCGCATTTGGTATACCGGTCCGATGTTTCGTTACGAACGTCCTCAGCTCGGTCGTCAGCGACAGTTTTTTCAAGTGGGTGCGGAAGTGTATGGCCTGGCAGGTCCAGAAGTAGAAGCCGAGCTGATCCTTCTCAGCGCAAGGCTTTGGCGGGAGCTGGGTATCATTGATTCGGTCAAGCTGGAGTTCAACACGCTTGGCGATACCGATGATCGTGCACGATACAGAGAAACACTGGTCGCCTATTTTCAAGAACACAAAGACCTACTGGACGAAGACAGCTTGCGACGTTTAGAGCGCAACCCTCTACGTATTCTGGACAGTAAAAATCCGGCTATGCAAGACATGATCAACGCGGCCCCTGCGCTTCGCGATAGTCTGAGTGCCGAGTCCACAGCGCACTTTGAAAAGCTTAAAGAGCTCCTGGCGGCCAACGGTATTGAAGCCGTTGAAAATCCGCGTCTGGTTCGCGGGCTGGATTATTACAGCCACACGGTATTTGAGTGGACAACCGAACTATTGGGATCTCAGTCAGCGGTGTGCGCAGGCGGACGATACGATGGATTGCTCGTCGAGCTGGGTGCCAAGAATATGCCCGGTGTTGGATGGGCGTTCGGCATGGAGCGCGTACTGGCCCTTATGGAAAAGCTGGGTAAATCGGCCGATGCCAACGTGCCGGATGTTTTTGTCATTGGTACCGATGAAGTATCAGCCGCAGACTCACTGATACTGGCTGAATATATTCGAGAACAAATACCGTCTGCATCCGTTTTGCATAATACGGCTGCGGGCAGTCTGAAAAGCCAGTTTCGCAAAGCGGATAAGTGCGGAGCTGCCTATGCCGTTATTGTTGGCGGCGATGAATTGGCCAATGGCCAGGTGACTCTCAAGCCGCTTTTAGCGGGTGGAGAGCAGCAAACCCTACTCAGAACTGAGCTCGCCGGGACATTAAAAGGCGTTCTTAGCGAATAAAGATATTTACCTGACTGCGTGTCAGTTGTCTAAACTGACAGTGTATGAGCGCCTTTGGCGTGGAGATTAAAAGTGGATTACGAAACAGAAGAACAACAAGTCGAAGCCCTGAAAGCGTGGTGGGCCGAGAATGGTCGTGCCGTTATCACGGGCGTCGTGCTAGGTGCTCTGGCGATTGGTAGCTGGACGTTCTGGCAAGATCGAAAAGAGGGGCAGGCGATTGCTGCCAGTGATTCTTTCAGCCTTACCATGGAAGCTGTTGAATCCAGCGATGGCGCAGCCGCTGCCAAACTTGCCGATGAGCTTCAAGACGATCAACCCGATACTTTATATGCCAGCTATGCCAATCTGGCTGCTGCGCGTGCCGATATCGAAGGCGATAACTTAAGCTCAGCTGCTGACAGACTTGAGTGGGTATCAAAGAATGCACCGCAGGCTGATGTCAAAATGATCGCCAAAGTGCGATTGGCCAGAGTGAAAGGCGCCATGGGCGATGCTGCTGGCGGATTGGCCAGTTTGCCGGCGACTTTCCCTGAAGCCTTTACGGGTCTTGTGGAAGAGGCAAGAGGCGATTTGTTAGTCAGAGAAGGTGATTTGGCTGCTGCTAAAACGGCTTACGAAGCCGCTCAGGACAGTGAGTATGTCTCTAATCCTGAAGGTCTGACTATGAAGCTCAACGAACTTGCTGGAGAGGGCGCTAGCTAAGATGTTTTCAACCACCGGACATACGCTAACGAATTGGCTGACCAAGCTGTCGCTTACGCTGGCTGTTGTTCTGGTTGGGTGTGCTAACGAACCACCTCCCATTCCTCCGGCCGAGTTGACGCCGACAAGTGCGTTGGTACGTCCGTTAAAAATCTGGTCTGCCAATGTTGGCGAAGCAGGACGAGGCCGTTTTGAACCTCAGATTCTTGAGGAGCAATTGGTCAGCGCCAGCCGCTCAGGCAAAGTCATTAGTTATTCGCGTGACAATGGCATTCGGCAATGGTCTAACGATTTAAAAGTACGACTCACCAGCGGTGTCAGTGGGGACGATACGCAAGTTTACGTGGGCGATATCGATGGTGTACTTCACGCGCTTGACAGAAGCTCGGGTGAAACCAAGTGGAGTGCGCGCGGCTCATCGGAAATTCTGGTGCCTGCATCGGCGAACTACGGTGCGCTGATTGTGCGCAGCACCGATGGTCGAGTCGTGAGCCTCGATCCTGCAACCGGAGAAGAACTCTGGACTGTTTCCCATACACCTCCAGCACTGTCGTTAAATGGTTATAGCCGACCACTGTTGTTAGATGGCGGTGTGCTGATTGGATTGGATGATGGGCGACTACTTGCACTGAACACCAGTACCGGCAAGCTTATTTGGGAAGCCATTATCAGTGTTCCTTCAGGTCGTTCAGAAGTTGAACGACTGGTCGATATCGATGCGGATATTGTTGTTGATGACAACGGAATTTACTTGGCGAATTACCAAGGTAAAGCGACGCGTCTTGAGCCTGTACGTGGCCAGACAGTATGGTCTGTACCTCTTTCTGCAGGCTCCGGACTTGTAGTATCGGAAAATAGTGTTGTGGTCATCGACGACGAAGATTCCATACATAGATTCGATAAAAATACAGGTCAGTTAGTCTGGATTAACAGCAAAATGCCCGGTCGTCGTTTAAGCCCCCCTGCGTTTAATACCGATGGAGACATTGTCGTGGGAGATACCGAAGGGTACATCCATGTGATCGATTTCGAGACTGGCGAATTGGCTGGCAGAGCCCGATTGGGTAAGCAGCCGATAGTTGCTCGTCCTATTGCCAGTGAAGAAGCCATGTATATCCAGTCCACCAATGGCACCGTCGCGGCGTACCGTTTTACTCGCTAGTTTTTTATGAAACCCACCATCGCTCTGGTGGGCCGGCCGAATGTAGGCAAGTCCACTCTCTTCAACAAGCTGACGCGTACCCAGGATGCACTGGTCGCGGATTTAGCCGGGCTTACGCGTGATCGTCAATACGGCGATGGCAAAGTGGGTGGTTGGCCGTATCTACTTGTTGATACCGGTGGTTTAAGCGGTGCGCCGGAAACGCTTGATGCTGCCATGGCGGATCAGACGTTGAGCGCTGTTCGCGAAGCCGATTTGGTTGTGTTTCTTGTTGATGGTCGCGCAGGATTGGTCTCTGTTGATGAAGAGATAGCCGACGTTCTAAGAAGGCAAGCTCAGCACGTTATTCTGTGTGTTAACAAAATAGACGGTATCGGTGAAGATAAAGCGCAGTTGGAATTTCACCAAATGGGTTTTGAAGATATGGTGCCTGTCGCTGCTTCGCACAATCGCGGTGTTCAACACCTGGTCGATGTCTTAGCGGATTATTTTGAAATACCTGAAAGCGAGCGTATAGAGTCATCACGTAAAAAGCGCTCCAGAAAGAAAAAAACTGACGGTGCAAATGTGCCGCAGGCTCCGGCTTTTGCAGCTCGTGAGCACGATGATATTCGCATCACTTTCGTAGGCCGACCCAACGTTGGCAAATCTACCTTGGTCAACCGGCTGATTGGTGAAGACCGAGTCATTGCCTATGACCAACCCGGAACCACGCGGGACTCTGTTTCCATACCGTTTGAAAGAGGCGGTAAGGAATACACGCTGATTGACACTGCCGGTGTTCGCAGACGTGGAAAAGTGAACGAGAAGGTTGAGATTTTCAGCATCATCAAAACGATGCAGGCGATCGACAATAGTAATGTCTGCGTCATGTTGCTAGACGGCGAGGATGGCATCACAGAGCAGGACCTTTCGCTATTGGGATACATTATCGACAAAGGACGTGCGTTGATTGTGGCGGTGAATAAATGGGATGCTCTGGATAGCCAACAACGTGAAGATGTCCGGGAAGAACTAGAGCGACGTGTAGAGTTTCTTAAATTTACGCGCATTCATTTCATCAGTGCATTGCAAGGCTCAGGGGTAGGGGACTTGTTCAAGTCTATTAACCGCGCTTATACGTCTGCCTTTATTGATTTATCGACGCCTAGGTTAACCCGCATGTTGGAAGTGGTGGTGGCGCAACATCAACCACCTATGGTTAATGGTCGGCGCATCAAGCTTCGGTATGCTCACCAAGGTGGTCAGAATCCACCCATCATTGTGATACATGGAAAGCAGGCGCTGAAAGTGCCCAAGAGCTATCAACGCTATTTGGTTAACCACTTTACTAAGGCGCTTAAGTTGTTCGGAACACCATTGCGAATCGAGTTTCGCCAAGACGACAATCCGTTTCAGGAAACAACACGCGTTAAGCCTGTAGAAAGCAAAGCTGATCAGAAAAAACGCAGAATAGAGCGGCGGCGAAAGCCACAGGAATAGGCGCCTTCTATGCCTATTGCCAACTGCATAGTCATACCCAATTGCAGTCCCGTTAATCTGAATCTTATCGAGCTGTGGGCAAAAGAGTCCGGTCACTCGAAAGACCATATGACCGTAAATATCCTCACCAGTACTGAGCAGCATGGCAATGCTTATAGCGTGATGGCAACGTTGTTGTTGCCTTCGCTTTGGTCTAAAGACTCGATATCGTCTCTCCAATTGGGATTGGCGAAGGCCTTGGCCGAGAAATACGGTCTGTCTTTAGATGACGTTCATGTTGTGACTCATATCGTGCAGTCAGGATGTGTGGTTGAGTCCGGACATGAGGTGAGTTGGTAGTGTCCTATCTCGTCCGATATTAGCTAGAACTTTCAGCGCAGCTACTTTCCACTATTTCATTTTGGCTTGTGTTTTGACAGCTAAAAATGTTAAAAAAATACGCATAAGGTGTAAGTAGATCACCTGCTATGACCAGCTCTGGTCCGCAGCCGAGAATACGTAATGCGAAAGGGCGCGTGAGCCCCTATTTTGAAAAACTAGTCATCATCGCCATTGATGCAAATCGAGCCCTACGATCCTATGAAAGCCATTTACAAGGAAAATGAGTCCCAATTAGTCATTGTTGCCGGTACGTTCGATACCAAAAATGACGAGCTTAGTTATCTGGCAGAGCGATTAAGAGCTGATAACGTGGTTGTTCACACTGTTGATTTGTCGACATCTGGCAAACCGTCAACGTCTGACGTGACTCCGCAGGACGTAGCGGCGTGGCATCCGGATGGTGCGGGAAGTGTTTTCAGTGATGATAGAGGGCAGTCGGTCGCTGCTATGTCCGTTGCATTCGAGAACTGGATGGATGGACACAAAAATATTGCTGGAATTATCAGTGCCGGCGGTTCGGGCGGAACGGCTTTGGTGACACCTGCCATGAGACGCTTATCCATCGGCGTTCCTAAAGTGATGATTTCAACTGTTGCATCAGGAAACGTTGCACCTTATGTTGGCCCGTCGGACATGATGATGATGTACTCCGTCACCGACGTTGAAGGCATCAACCAGATATCCAGGCGCGTATTTAATAATGGGGCGGCAGCACTTGCCGGCATGGTCACCAGTACGTCTGAGGCTGCTAGTGGTTCGGATCGTGCCGCGGTGGGTCTGACCATGTTTGGTGTGACGACAACGGCGGTTCAAGCAATTACGTCAACCTTGAGCGAGCAGTATGAGTGTCTGGTATTTCATGCCACGGGGATTGGCGGCCAATCAATGGAAAAATTGATTGATTCGGGCATGTTGACAGCGGCTATTGATTTAACCACCACCGAAGTATGTGATTTGTTAATGGGCGGTGTGTTCTCAGCCACCGAAGATCGCTTCGGTTCAATCATCCGCACAAAAATTCCCTATGTAGGATCGGTTGGCGCACTGGACATGGTTAACTTCGGCGCACCCAACACGGTTCCCGAAAAATACAAAGACAGGAAATTCCTTGAACACAATCCTCAGGTGACACTGATGAGAACCACTGTTGAGGAAAACAAACAGATGGGCGAATGGATTGGCAATAAGTTAAACCAGATGGAAGGGCCGGTGAGATTTTTGTTACCCGAAGGCGGTGTATCAGCCGTGGATGGGCCGGGTTCACCATTCGAAGATCAGGATGCTCGCGCAGCGCTATTTGATGCTTTGACAACCACGGTTGTTCAGACAGAAAATAGACAGCTTATCCGTTGTTCTGATCATATTAATGATCCGTCTTTTGCAGCGAAAGCCGTCAAAGCATTCGAAGAAATAGCATCTTAAAGAGAAACTGACTAATGCCACGCATCAATCGCAAAGACCTATTAGAAAAATTCCAAAAGATGAAGGCTGAGAAACAGCCAATCGTTGGAGGTGGCGCAGGCACCGGGCTATCCGCCAAGTGCGAAGAAGATGGCGGTATCGATCTCATCGTTATTTATAACTCTGGTCGTTACCGAATGGCCGGTCGTGGTTCTCTCTCCGGCTTGCTGGCTTACGGCAATGCAAACGATGTTGTTATGGAAATGGCTCAGGAAATAATACCCGTTACCAAACATACACCGGTACTAGCTGGCGTTAACGGTACTGATCCTTTCTACATTGTTGATGACTTTTTAGATCGTGTGAAAAAAATCGGTTTTTCAGGTGTTCAGAATTTTCCAACGGTGGGTCTTATCGATGGTAATTTTCGTGCGAATCTTGAAGAGACAGGAATGTCTTATTCACAAGAAATCGACATGATTGCCGCAGCACATAAGAAAGACTTGTTCACCACTCCTTATGTTTTCTCTGAAGACGATGCCACTGCCATGGCAGAAGCGGGAGCGGATATTATTGTTTGTCATTTGGGCTTAACGACAGGCGGATCGATTGGTGCTCATACGTCATTGACGTTAGACAAGTGCCCAGAGATTGTAAATCGTTGGTCTGAAGCAGCATTAAAAGTGAATAAGGACGCCATCATTTTGGTACATGGTGGCCCCGTGGCCATGCCGGACGATGCAGAGTACGTGCTGCAGAATACTGATAACTGCCATGGATTTTATGGTGCGTCATCAATGGAAAGGTTACCAACAGAGATTGCGTTAACAGAACAAACTCGAACGTTTAAAGCGATTAAGTTCTAAAGTCTGTTCAAATCCTGAAATACCCGATGGTTCAGCGCGTTTTACTTATGATTTTTTTAGGTAATTCGCGACTGAACATCATTGGCACAAACGCGCCAGCTCGCTTTAGTACCAAAGTACTCAGGTGACTTTCCTTCGAGAATTTATTTTGCCGGTGGCAGATCTGTATTTAATACCAATAGCGGATTAACCCAAGTTCCGTTTAGTCCCACCGACCAATGTAAGTGTGGCCCGGTCACACGTCCTGTTGCTCCAACAGCGCCAATGACATCACCCTGATAGATGCGCTGACCTTCTTCGACATCAATTCTGCTCATGTGTGCGTAAAACGTTTGCAGTCCCAGGCCGTGTTCAATGAAGACACTATTGCCATTGAAGAAGTAATCTCCAGTATCAATAACAACACCATCGGCTGGCGCAATGATGGGTGTGCCTTCAGTGGCTGCTATGTCTATTCCACCGTGTGGGCGTCTTGCTTGATCATTGTAAAATCGCTTTAGTCCGAAAGGGCTGGACATGATGCCTGCGAGAGGCCATTTAAAATCATCAGCGATAAGTCGATCTGCTCTGATGGTTTTGACAACCTTTAAGCGTTCGTTCTCTTTCGTAATACGTTTCATATCCAGTGGCGCTGGATTAACTTTTCGTGTGTTCTTTATAACTAAACGTTGTTCAGCGTACTGTTTTCCAGAAACTGAAAAAGGGATTGCCGGTCCACTTGCGTTTGAACCTTTGACAGTCAGTGCGTGATCGCCGGCTTTTGTCGATAGAGGAATGCCCACGAGTGCTGAATAGCCTGTCAGTGTTTTAACGACCGCAATGGGCTTTTTGTTCCAGAATATTTCAGGAGCTGGACCCTCCACAGGAAAACGCTTTGCATCCAGTTCAATGCGGGCTATGCCTCCCGGTACTGCTGAGGATTCAATGAAGGTGTTGGCGTTTGCGTTGGTGAAGGACAACGTAAAAAGTATGCATGCAGCTGCTATGAAAAAATGCGTCTTAAACATTGTGGCTAGGTCCGCGATGGTTGTGTCATTGTTAGATCGCGAAGATGTTCATCCCGTATATGGTCGACGTATAGCGCAGTCGCTCCAGCCACCGCAATAGGCATGATGAATAAATTAACAATCGGGATCATGCTGAGAATAGAAACAACACAGCCAAAACCGTAAGCAGCGCGACGATTCAGGCGCATGCGTTTTCTGACATCCTTGAACAGCGCGCCATGATTGCCCATTGGGTAATCCACATACTCCAACGCAAACATCCACGCACCGAACAAGAACAATAATGCGGGCGCTATGATATTGATCAGCGGAATAAATTGCAGAATCAATAGTGGCAGAAGGCATATAACCAGGTAGAACAATTTTGCCACTTCTGACCCCATCAAGCGGGGAACGCTCTTGATGACCGCCAGAACACCTGGGGCAGGAGAGAGCGTGTCGCCCGTGAGGTGAGCTTCAACGCGTTCGGCTAATAATCCATTGAACGGTGCACCGATAAAATTAGCCAAAAGGGTAAAAAGAAACGCAGTTGAAAACAGTAACGCTGCACCAATAACCCATTGGAGTAGTGTTTTTAGCGCATTGACAATCCACCAGTCACCCAGTGATGAGAAGAGCGTCCAAGAGCCCATCCATCCCAGAAGCATGGAATTTATCCACCAACCCAATGCACCAAATACTAATAGGTTGACTAGCAGCGGCATCCAGACGAATCGACGAAGACCTTTCGTTCGCATGAGTCGCCAACCGATTGGCACGTATTTCATTGACTGCGTGAAGCTGGGTTTATCCATGATCATAAGCATAACGGGTTCAGCATCATTGGTGCGCCGTATAAGTTGGTCCTGCGGATAAAACGCAGTACAATACCCGGTGTCAGAAGTCTTAACGAACCGCGTGACCACACGCCTGCTAACGGCCCAATAAAAACTCTATGCGTCTGAGCCGTATCAAGATTGCCGGATTCAAATCGTTTGTCGATCCGACAGACATAAAATTGCCTAGCTCATTGGTAGGTATCGTCGGGCCTAATGGTTGCGGAAAATCCAACACCATTGATGCCGTACGTTGGGTAATGGGCGAATCTTCCGCCAAGCATCTGCGCGGTGAGTCCATGGACGACGTCATCTTCGTCGGTTCCAGCTCACGAAAGCCGGTAGGTCAGGCCTCGGTTGAGCTTGTGTTCGATAATGCAGACGGTTCACTCGGCGGTGAGTATGCACAATATGCCGAAATCTCTATTAAGAGAGAGGTGGCAAGAGACGGCCAATCAAAATATTTGTTGAATAACACGCGTTGTCGGCGACGTGATATCCGCGATATTTTTATGGGCACAGGTCTTGGGCCGCGAAGCTACGCCATCATCGAGCAGGGCATGATCTCCCGGCTCATCGAAGCTAAACCCGAAGACTTGCGCGTCTATCTGGAAGAAGCTGCCGGTATTTCCAAATACAAAGAGCGCCGTCGAGAGACTGAAAACCGCATCAGGCATACGCGGGAAAATCTAGATCGACTGGATGATCTGCGCGAAGAAGTCGATAAGCAGTTAGCTCATTTAAAGCGGCAGGCCAACACGGCTGAGCGCTATCAACGTCTAAAGGCCGAGGAGCGCCAGAAGCGCGGTGAATTGCTGGTTCTAAGGCGTCAGGATTTTGAACGAACTCGTGACGACTTCGGATTAAAAACCAGTGAATTGGAAAAGGAGCTGGAAGGCGTCGTTGCTGAACTTCGTGCTGCCGAAAATGCTATTGAACTAGCAAGAGGGCAGCAGACAGAGGCATCGGACAATTTTGCGGCCGTGCAAGCTGAGTTCTACCGCGTGGGTGGTGAGGTTGCTCGTATCGAGCAAACTATTGAGCACACGCGCGAGACCCGCCATCAACAGAGTCAGGAATTATCAGAACTTGATAAGTCGTTAGAAGAGTCGCAAGCCCACTTGCGTGACGATACCGCGCGTATCGCCAGCATCATGGCCACGCTCGATACCGACCAACCCGCATTCGATCAACTACAAGACAGTCAAAAACACTCGGCAGAGCTGCTGGTTAGAGCCGAGTCAGAGTTGCAGGAGTGGCAGAGCCGAAACGATGCGTTTAATCGCCGATTTTCAGACAGCTCTCAAACGGCTCAAGTTGAGAGTTCAAGAATTGAACAATTCGAACGCAGTCTGGCCAATGCAGACTCGCGTAAAGCTCGATTAGCGGAAGAGAAATCAACTATCGAATTAGAACCACTGCTAGAGCGAATTGAAGAAGCCATCGCTGAAGAACTGGCCGCGCAGGAAGATGAAGAAAGGCTGAAGCTCTCTTTACAAAGTGCCAGTGAGAAACAGCAGTTACAAAAAGAATCTATCCGCCAGCGCTCCGAACAGCTCGATCAAATTCGTTCTAAAGTTCAGGCTGGCCTGGGACGATTGGCGTCATTAGAAGCTTTGCAGCAAGCGGCACTGGAACCAGACAGTAGTGCGGCTGACAGCTGGTTGCACTTAAATGAGCTTGATGACAATCCACGACTTGCCCAATCAATCACGGCGGAGTCCGGTTGGGAAACAGCGGTAGAGCTCGTTCTCGGGCCTCATCTAGAGGCGGTTTGCGTTAGCTCTGATGCTGTTATCGAGCGCTGTTTACAGGATATGCCCGCAGCTCAACTGACCTTGATTCAAGGTCGTGCGGATTCCACGCCGGCAGCTGCCAATGCGCTATCGGGAAAGGTGCGAGGAGAAGCTCCTTTTCACGAGCTAATGGCAGGTATTTATGCAGCTGAAAATCTGCAGGAAGCATTAGCACTCCGCAGTTCTCTAAAGGCAGGGGAGTCTGTCGTCACCAGAGACGGCTTGTGGATGGGGGCATCCTGGCTGCGTGTTGCACGCGCAGACTCACAGGACAGCGTACTTAAGCGCGAAGCAGAAATTACTGAACTCAAGGCGCAGCTCGACGAAATGGATTCCGAATCCACCACTTTGACCGAGCAGCTCGATGAGCTAATACAACAACAAGAAGAGCTGGAAACACGCCGTGAGACTCAATTGCATGCTTACAACGATGCGGTTCGCGCTCATTCACAATTAAGCTCAGCCTTAGCGTCAGACAAACAATCGCTTGACCAAGGTGAGCGACGCCAGACGGCTCTCCAGAATGAACTGCTGGAAATTGAGCAAGAAAGAGAACAGGAAAATCTTCAGCGAGAAGATGCCGTGGCTCGTAAGCTTGAGGCCGTGGAGCAACTCGCTGAATTTGAAGACGAGCGCAATCGCATGGAAGCGGAGCATGAGTCTTTGCGCGCCAACTTATCCAATGCGAAATCGCAACGTGACTCTGACCGTGATGCGGGACAAGAGCTAGCCATCCGCGTTGAATCAATGCGCAGCGCCAAAGTGGCTACCGAGCAGAATCTGGTTCGTATGCAAGCGCGCATCACGCAGTTGGGCGAGCGGCGTACGCGACTCAATGCCATGCTGGCCTCCGAAGACGAAGATCCACTCGTCGCGCTGGAAGCAGGACTGCAGCAGCATCTGGAAGCCAAGCTGAACAGCGACAACGCATTGCGGACGGCAAGGGAACAGCTCGATGCCATTGAACACAGACTGCGCGAACATGAGCAAGCGCGGCAGCGACACGATGTACGTTCCCAGTCAGTACGCGAAAAATTGCAGGGTCAGCGTATGGAAGCGCAAGAAGTTGTTGTTCGACTTAAAACGCTTGATGAGCAATTGGCCGAGCACAGCTATGTTATTTCTGACATTTTGGAAACCATGCAGGCGTTGGAAGAAACTCCTGATGTGGACACCTGGGCGGCCGAGTTAGAAAAGATAGAGCGTCAAATTCAACGCCTAGGGCCGATCAATCTGGCGGCCATTGACGAGCTTGCGGAGCAATCACAGCGCAAGGAGTACCTGGACGAGCAACACCTTGATGTTACTGAAGCTTTGGCGACTTTGGAACGTGCTATTGCGAAGATTGACAGAGAGACGCGTTCACGATTTAAAGACACATTCGAGAAGGTCAACGCCAAGGTCGAGGAATTTTTCCCTCGCTTGTTTGGTGGTGGTAGCGGCTCTTTGCAGATGACTGGTGATGATCTTTTAAGCACCGGCGTCAGCGTCAATGCACAGCCACCGGGTAAACGCGTCAGTAATATTCAACTACTCTCAGGTGGGGAGAAAGCACTGACAGCTGTTGCCTTGGTGTTTGCATTTTTCGAGTTGAATCCTTCTCCGTTTTGTATGTTGGATGAGGTTGATGCTCCGTTGGATGACGCAAACGTTGGACGCTTCTGCGCGCTGGTCAAGGAAATGTCTGAACGTGTACAATTTATTTTCATTACGCATAACAAAGTCACTATGGAAATGGCGCAGCAACTCATGGGCGTCACAATGAACGAGCCTGGCGTATCTCGCCTGGTCGCAGTTGATGTGCATGAAGCGGTAGAGCTGGCAGGCGTTTAAAGACAACTTCGTTGTTAGCCCGTTCTTATTAAAGTACTGACAAAATTATGTTCTGGAGGAATTGCACTTGGAAAACCTACGTTGGATCCTGATTTTCGCAGGCGTTGCTATCCTGGTACTCCTGTATTTTTCGGGACGGCCAAAAAAAGCTCCAAGTCGTGACAAGCGATCTTCTTATTCACGTACGGACCGTTCCCGCAAGGGCGGTGCTGCCGATCCTTCAGATCCATTGCTAGGTGATCCTGCGTTAAGCGGTGAGCAATTCGATAGTTTTGATGAAGTAGATCCGGAAGACTTTGTACGCCCTGCGTCTAGCGCGACAGCTCACGGCTCATCCAGATCATCTGAATACGAATTTGAAGACTTGGAAACTGCCCCGTCTGGTGGTCTCACCAGTCTTGCTCAAAAATTCGAGTCGTTTAGTGAGCGTCTATCACCTAAACGTCGTCAGCGAGTTGCCGAGTCAGAACCGGAAGACTTTAGCGAAGAGAGTGCCGTTGATCCAATGGCCTCCAGCAAAATAATAACGCTGCATGTTGTTGCTGCGCCTAATTCATTACTACCGGGCTCGCAACTGCTCGATATTTTTGAACGCCGTGGATATCACTATGGCGAGATGAATATCTTCCACTCCATGCATAACGGTGCTACCGTATTTTCCATCGCGAAGATGGTCGAGCCGGGCTTTTTTGATATCAACAGTCCCGAAAGTTTCGAAACGCCGGGCATCACGTTGATTCTCCAATTGCCAGGTCCTGTCCCTGCTGATGTGGCTTATGAAGTTCTCGTTAGCGAAGCTTTTGAAATGGGTAACGAACTGGGTGCCACAGTATTGGACGAGCACCGAAGCACGTTGACTAAACAAACAGTTCAACACATGCGTGAAGGTATCTACGAGTACATGCACAAGCAAAAGTACTTCGGAAGCGTCCCTTCCTGATGTGAGTAAGCCTGCTAAACGTGTAGCCGAACTGCACAAAGCCTTACACGAGCACGCTTATCTCTATTACGTGCTCGATGCTCCGACTATCTCGGATGCAGAATATGATGCTTGGTTTCGAGAGTTGCAGGCCCTCGAAGAGGCACACCCTGAACTTTTAAGTCCGGATTCACCGACGTTAAGGGTAGGCGCTCCTCCGCTCGATGGTTTCGAGTCTGTCGAACATGCCGTGCCCATGCTGTCGCTTGGTAACGCATTCTCTCGAGAAGAACTGAACGACTTCGACCGTCGAGTCAGCGAACGACTGGAACGTGAAGATGAGGCGGTCAACTATGTCGCCGAACCTAAACTCGACGGACTGGCTATCAGTCTGCGCTACGAAAATGGCGTGTTCGTTCAAGGTGCTACTCGCGGTGACGGGCAGCGTGGTGAGAACGTTACTGAAAATCTGCGAACCATTGATATGATTCCACTGCGTCTGCGCACTGAATCTCCGCCCGCTGTTTTCGAGGCCCGGGGTGAAGTGTTTATGTCGGACAAGGCTTTCGCTGCGCTCAATGAATCGATGGTGGCGGCTGAAAAAGCACCGTTTGTAAACCCGAGAAATGCAGCAGCGGGTAGCCTGCGCCAACTCGATTCGCGTAAAACCGCAGAACGGCAGTTATCCATCAATTTGTATGGTTTGGGCGACGTGCAGGGTATCGATTTGCCCGATAGCCAATGGGCCGCTTTGGAGCTGCTAAAAACATTTGGATTCCCGGTAAACACAGAGATCACGCTGTGCAAGGGTATCGATGAATGTTTTGAGTTTTATGAGCGTATTGGTGAGCGTCGGCCTGATCTTGGCTATGAGATTGACGGTGTTGTATTCAAGGTGGATTCCATTACGCAGCAGCGCGAATTAGGCTTTGTATCACGAGCGCCACGCTGGGCCATCGCACAAAAATTTCCTGCTGAAGAAGCGCTGACCGAGCTTGAGTCTGTCGAGTTCCAGGTGGGGCGTACGGGAGCATTGACGCCGGTTGCTCGTCTAAAACCTGTATTTGTCGGAGGCGTAACTGTCAGTAATGCAACGCTCCACAATATGGATGAAATCGCACGGAAAGATGTCCGTGTCGGGGACACGGTTGTTGTAAGGCGTGCCGGAGATGTTATTCCAGAAGTTGCGCGTGTTGTCATTGAGAAACGCAAAGAGACCAGCGAACCTATCGTTCTACCGGCTGAGTGTCCTGTTTGCGGCAACAAGGTTGTGCACACGAGCGAAGAAGTAAAAGCACGATGCTCTGGAGGGTTGCTGTGTTCTGCTCAACGCCGCGAAGGCATTAAACACTTTGCATCCCGACGTGCCATGGATATCGATGGGTTGGGAGATAAGCTGGTGGAGCAACTAGCGGATGCTGGAATGCTGGACAACATTGCTGATTTGTATTCACTGGAAGCAGAGGCGCTTCAAACTCTACCTAGAATGGGGGAGAAGTCTGCTAACAATTTGATCGCTTCGATCAACGCTTCTAAAAAAACAACCTTAGCTAAGTTTGTTTTTGGATTGGGTATTCGAGATGTTGGTGAAACCGGGGCAGCCTTGCTGGCAGATACCTTCGGATCACTCGATGCCATTAAAGAAGCGGATGAAGAAGCATTAACCGCCATCGGGGATATCGGGCCGATTGCCGCCTCAAGCATTATGACTTTTTTCGCAAATGAGAATAATCGTGCTGTTGTCGATGCACTGGTTGCCTGTGGAATAGAATTCCCGACAGCCGCTGCCGTCACTGTTGGTACTGAGTTAGCTGGAAATACCTACGTGCTGACAGGTACGTTGTCTACGTACTCTCGAGACCAGGCGAAACAGAAATTGGTGAATCTGGGTGCTAAGGTCAGCGGCAGCGTCTCCAAGAAGACGACGGCTGTATACGCCGGCGAGTCTCCCGGCTCAAAAGTAACCAAAGCTGAAAGTCTGGGCGTACCGGTTCTTTCTGAAGAGCAGCTGATCGAGCTAATCGGGATGCCTGAGGATTAGATAAAGAGACGGTAACCCATAAGAAACCCGAGGCTATGGCTGCTTGGCGTCAGGCCTGTGATATTCTTCCGCGATTACGCTTTTTCGATTTTTATTGTTCGTAACACGAGAATTTCTCTAGTGGGTAAGACAACTAATCTTGCAGTTAATGGCGCGGCTGGGCGCATGGGACGTCAACTACTCGCCGCAATAGCCGAACGCGATGACGCTAATCTCGTGGGTGCAACCGATGCGCCAGGTCAGGCATGCATTGGTGTTGACGCTAGCGTATTATCCGGCGGTGCTGAAACAGGCGTTGTCGTTGTTGATGACATGAAATCCTTGTCGGATACGACTGAGGTTGTTATCGACTTCACGTCGCCTAAGGTCTCCCTGGCGGTTCTGCAAGCCGTTAAAGAAGCTAATCAAAGCGTTGTGATCGGAACGACCGGGTTCAAACCCGAAGAGCTCGATCAACTTAAATCGTATGCCGAGTCGGTTCCGGTAATGTTTGCGCCTAATTATAGTGTGGGTGTCACCGTCACCCTCGACTTAATAGCCAAGGCCGCTAAAGCATTGGGCGATGACTATGATGTCGAAATCATAGAAGCGCACCATCGTCATAAAGTCGATGCACCTTCCGGTACAGCCGTCAAAATGGGCGAAGTGGTCGCTGATGCACTGGGTCGTGATTTAGCCGAGTGCGCAGTGTATGGCCGAGAAGGAATAACCGGCGCTAGAGACACCAAAACAATTGGCTTTGAGACTATCCGGGCTGGCGATATCATCGGAGAGCACACCGTACTCTATGCTGGAAATGGCGAACGCATTGAAGTTACGCATAAAGCTACCGACAGAATGACGTTTGCACGTGGTGCTGTGCGAGCAGCGGTCTGGCTGTCAGACCAGCCGCCTGGTCTGTACGACATGCGTGATGTATTGGGATTAGCATAATCCGCCACTGGCTGTTTCGTTTGATATTCGCTTTAGGACAAGGAGTTTAAATTGACAATCGCGGTCGTTTTTCCGGGACAAGGGGCTCAAAGTGTTGGCATGCTTGCAGAATTGGCAGCAGAGCATTCTGAAGTCACAGACACATTTGGTGAAGCTGCTGAGATACTTGGGCAAGACTTATGGGCCTTATCACAAGAAGGACCCAAGGAAGCTTTGGCAGATACACGGGTCACTCAACCTTTGATGTTTACATCTGGCGTAGCTGTCTGGCGAGTGCTTCAAAAAGCGGGTCTTCCGGCTCCTGCAGCTTTTGCAGGGCACAGCTTGGGTGAGTTTTCAGCGATGGTTGCAGCAGGCATGATGTCTTTTGCTGATGGCGTGCGTCTGGTGCAACGTCGTGCTGAACTGATGGCATCGGCTGTGGCTGATGGCGAAGGTGGAATGGCTGCGTTAATCGGTATGGATGACCAAGCTGTTGTGGATTTATGTGCATCGGTGACAGGTGAACGAATCTCAGAAGCCGTTAACTTTAATGCACCTGGGCAAGTCGCTATTTCAGGGCATATCGATGCCTTGGAAGCCACTCTGGAAAAAGCTAAAGAGCAGGGCTGTCGCAAAGCGTTGATGCTTGCGGTCAGTGTTCCTAATCATTCATCCTTGATGCGACCTGCGGGTGAAGAATTGGCTAAATCGATTGACTCGATCGATTGGTCCGAGCCTTCTCAACCTCTCATTCAAAATGCCACGGCAGAGCAGGCTGATAGCCTGCCAAGTTTATTGGCACACCTTAAGGCCCATGTATACAACCCTGTGTATTGGACCAAAACCATCGAAACTCTGCGCGATAAACACGGTGTGCAGGCCGTTGTCGAAGCTGGCCCGGGTAAGGTTCTCACGGGACTTGGGAAACGTATCGATCGTAGTCTTCCTACCTATGCTGTTGAGTCTCCCGCCACACTGGCAGCAGCACTTGAAGCGTTATCGGCTGCTTAGGAAAGACGGGTCTCGCTTTTATTGACTAACAATCACGTCGCCTTAATGCGCATAGCAAAGTTGCATGGGTAACGCTAAATCTGGATTTGAATCTGTGAATACTTCCATGTTGGAAAATCAAGTAGTTCTTGTCACCGGCGCCAGCCGGGGTATTGGTGCGGCCATCAGTGACATGATGGGTGCGAATGGCGCAACGGTCGTTGGCACAGCGACATCAGATCGCGGAGCCGAAGCCATATCAGAACGCTTCAAAGCCGCCGGTGTAAACGGTCGTGGCATGCGACTAGACGTCACTGACGCAGATCAGGCTAAATCTGTTGTCGCCGCAATTAGCGAAGAATACGGACCTATCTCTGTGTTGGTAAACAATGCTGGCATCACCCGCGATAATTTGTTCATGCGCATGAAAGATGAGGAGTGGGACGATGTCATTTCTACTAATCTTTCCAGTGTTTACCGCATGTGCAAGCTGGTTATTAAGCCCATGGTGAAAGCGCGCGGCGGACGTATAATCAATATCAGTTCGGTGGTAGGGATTACCGGAAACCCAGGGCAGGTGAATTATTCTGCAGCCAAAGCGGGCGTTTTGGGTATGACTAAATCTCTGGCGCGAGAGCTAGGCTCTCGATCAATCACCATCAATGCCGTCGCTCCGGGCTTTATTGAATCGGATATGACCGACGCTTTACCTGATGATCAAAAAGAAAAGCTGAAAGCTGAAATTGCTTTGGGACGCTTGGGCAAACCCAGCGATATCGCCGAAACCTGTCTTTTTCTGGCATCCCCGGGCGCAGCCTACATTACAGGTCAAACCATCAGTGTGAATGGCGGCATGGTGATGACCTGATATTTTTGGCGGGTTTATTCTTTATTTTTCGTCCTACGCCGCCACACAGTTTAGAATAGGGCCCTCAAACGTCGGATTTTGCAGGACGTTTGGGCGAATTAGCCTGATTTCTGTACAATTAGGGGTTGATTAGTTAGGCGTCAGCCTTAAATTCTTTACAAAGATTTTTTCTCAAGAGTTGGCACGGGTTGCTTGAACTCACTACAATGGCGGCTCGGCTATAGCCGCTTACTTTTTTTCGGAGGTTTACCCCAAGATGAGCAGTATTGACGAACGCGTCAAAAAGATTGTCGTAGAACAGCTAGGCGTGAAAGAAGAAGAAGTCACGACCACAGCTTCATTTGTCGAAGATCTGGGTGCGGATTCCCTCGATACCGTCGAGTTGGTGATGGCGCTTGAAGAGGAATTCGAGTGCGAAATTCCCGATGAAGAAGCAGAGAAAATCACAACGGTTGCTCAGGCAGTTGATTACGTTAACGCGCATATCGACCAAGCTTGATGAGAACAAAGCGCCTGATCCGTGGGCGCTTTAATAACGAATAAGCGACAAGAGTTGTTCAGATCGCTTGATCGTTAACACGGTTAGCAGTACGGTTAGGGGGCCGCAACGCGTTGATGTCTTACTCTTCGAGTTAAACATCTTCTGTTTTGCGGCTCTTTTATTGTCTCCTCACCACAATTGTTGGGAGCGAGAGCATGGGAGCTGACAGGTTTGACTGGTAGACGAGTTGTAATTACGGGCTTGGGTCTCGTGACCCCAGTGGGCGGAACTGTTGAAGACAGCTGGAAGAACATCCGAGCTGGAGTCTCTGGGGTGGCGAATATAAGCGCCTTTGATACTGAAAAATTCAATACCCGTTTCAGTGCCTCTGTGAAGGACTTCGAGGTCGAACAGTATCTAAGCCGTAAAGATGCACGGAAGATGGACACGTTTGTTCATTTTGGCATTGCTGCAGCTGCTCAAGCGATCACTGATGCCGGGCTGGATGATGCCGCTGACAATGGCTTGGACTTAGAACGATTTGGAGTCTCAGTGGGCTCTGGCATTGGCGGTCTACCCAATATTGAAGTGCAACACCAGGCGTTGTTAGAGGGTGGTGCACGTAAGGTTTCACCCTTTTTTGTTCCTTCCACCATTATCAACATGATCAGTGGAAACCTATCTATTAAATACGGCTACAAAGGTCCTAACCTTTGCACCGTCACAGCGTGCACGTCTGGTACTCATAATATTGGCGACGCTGCGCGAATCATTGAATACGGTGATGCAGATATCATGGTGGCCGGTGGTGCTGAAATGGCTACTTGTCCATTGGGGCTCGCCGGGTTTGGTGCTGCAAGAGCCTTATCTACACGAAACGATGATCCAACGGCTGCGAGTCGGCCTTGGGACAAAGACCGTGATGGTTTTGTCTTAGGTGATGGCGCCGGTGTCATGGTTTTAGAAGAATACGAACACGCCCGTGCACGTGGTGCAACCATTTATGCGGAAGTATCTGGCTATGGAATGAGTGGTGATGCCTATCACATGACCATGCCTTCGAAGAACGGCGAAGGTGCGGCTCGGTGTATGAAGGCTGCCATGAAAAATGCAGGTATGGAGCCTTCCGATATTGATTATGTCAATGCGCATGGCACATCCACACCCGCGGGTGACATCGCAGAAACCGATGCCATAAAAAATGCTTTTGGATCGCACGCGCAATCAGTGCTGGTTAGTTCAACCAAAAGCATGACAGGTCATCTGTTAGGTGCTGCAGGCGGAATTGAAGCGGTTTTTTCAGTACTGGCGCTTCGTGACTCCGTTGCACCTCCCACGATCAACCTCGATAACCCCGACGATAGCTGCGATCTCGACTATGTAGCTAACACCCAACGTGAAGCGAAGCTGAATGTCGCTATGTCAAACTCGTTTGGCTTTGGTGGCACGAACGGCACGTTGATCTTCTCGACTAACGGCGTGTGATTCGTTTTCTTTTTGTGCTGCTGTTGCTGGCGGCTGGGGCGGGGTGGTTTGCCTGGGCAGACTACCAACGATACCTTGAAGAGCCCGTCTCGTTAGCAGACGCTGGTGAGCCCTTCGCTATTGAGCGTGGTTGGTCTGCAAAGCGTGTCGCTGATGAGCTTGAAACTCGCGGCATTATTCATAAACGACATTGGTTCGATCTATACGCACGCTTAAGCAAAAAGGCCGGTGGCATTAAGTCCGGTGAATTTAACTTGTCAGGGCCTTTGACGGTTCCTCAATTGTTTGACACGTTTGTTAAGGGTCAGACAGTGCAGTATTCCTTGAGCATTATAGAAGGCTCAAATTGGAAACAAGCCATGGCAAGAGTTGCCGGCTCAAGCGATCTAACGCATACGCTCGATCCAGAAATACTGCTATCCGAAGAAAAACTCATGGAGACGTTAGGCTTTCCGGGTGAACATCCTGAAGGGCTTTTCTTTTCTGATACCTACTCCTTCCCAAAAGGTACAACTGACGTTGAGTATCTTCAACGGGCAAAACGAATGCTCGATCAAGTGCTTCAGGAAGAGTGGGAAGCCCGCGAAGATAATCTTCCGCTCAAGTCTGCCTATGAAGCGTTGATACTCGCCTCCATCGTTGAAAAGGAAACGGCTGTGGCCGCTGAACGGCCTTTGATTGCCGGTGTTTTTCTCTCGCGCATTAATAAACGCATGCGATTGCAAACCGACCCGACGGTCATCTACGGCATGGGCGATAGCTACGATGGCAATATCCGACGTTCTGATCTGACTACCGATACGCCCTACAACACCTACACACGTGCAGGCCTACCACCGACACCTATTTCTATGGTGGGGCGCGAAGCCATCAATGCTGTTTTACATCCTGACGAAACGCAGTCTTTATATTTCGTTGCACGTGGTGATGGAACGCATCAATTTTCCGAAACGTTGGAACAACACAACGCTGCGGTCAGAAAATATCAACTGAAACGTTAGAGGGCTTAAACACTTTATGCGCGGAAAGTTCATCACGCTTGAGGGATTGGAAGGGGTCGGTAAGACCACCAATCGGACTTATCTCGAGACGTTGTTGAATGAATCCGATATAAAGTTTGTCGGTACGCGTGAGCCAGGTGGTACACCCTTAGGCGAATCTCTCAGAGATCTTGTGTTGCATTCGGGCGGTCAGATGCAGGACGAAACAGAACTCTTGTTAATGACTGCATCTCGTGTCGAGCATGTCAGCAAAGTCATTGAACCTGCCTTGCAGCGTGGTGATTGGGTACTGTGCGATCGCTTTCTCGATGCCAGTATTGCGTACCAGGGCGCGGGGCGGCAACTCGGTGTCGAGCGAGTAGCGACCTTGCACAGCATGATGGGAGTCACTTTAGATCCTGACCTAACAATCCTATTGGACATGCCGGTAGAAGCAGGGCTGGCCCGTATGAGTGCACGTGGTGCGCCCGATAGAATTGAACGAGAAAAGCTGGATTTTTTTGAGCGTGCAAGAGCAGCCTATTTACAACGCGCGGCAGAAGCTCCGGATAGAGTCGTTATCGTTGACGCATCAGGAAGCCTTACAGATGTTCAAAAAGCGGTGAGAGTTGCCATGACACCGTTGTTAGGGCTTGAATAGTGGAATCCTTAACAAGCTGTCCACCTTGGTTACATGATGATGCTTCGGCATTAATGAGTCGATCCCAAAACGGTCGTCTACCTCATGCGCTATTGCTGGCAGGTGTATCGGGAATAGGCAAACGCCCATTCGCACGTTGGCTGAGTGAATCCCTTCTGTGTAGAAAGCCGAATTTGCAGGCGGGGCAGATCGGTGCCTGTGGCGAATGTGAGTCTTGCCGTCAACTGCTTGCTGATTCCCACCCGGATTTTAAAATGCTGCAGCCTGAGGGTGCCAGCGCGATTATCAAAGTAGATGCTGTTCGTTCGTTAGTCGATTGGTTACAGCTAACGGCGGGTCAGGGCAGTTATCGCATTGCTTTATTAGAGGAAGCCGACAGGCTCAACCGAAATGCGGCTAACAGCCTTCTTAAGACGTTGGAAGAACCGGCAGACAATACGATTTTAATTTTGACCGCCACCAGGCTCGGTGCACTGCCCGCGACCATCCGCAGTCGCTGCCAAAAAATAACCATTCGCATGAATGACAGGCAGGCAGCTTTAGAATGGCTAGAGCCACAACTACCTGAACCAGAAATTTCGCTGAGTGAAGCCAGTGGTGCGCCGTATCTGGCCATACTGAACAATAGCGAAGAAAAACTATTGTCGAAGGAACTCCTACTGAAAGCCTGGAGCGATCTGTTCCTGCACAAGGGCAGTATCGGCCGTATCAGTGATTCACTATCCAAACTGGATACCAGCGAGTGTTTGGCCTCGTTTAGCCGATGGTGTTTAATGGCCAGTAAGCACGGTGAGCAACTGGATGTTACTACGCACCCTGAACTACAAGCAGTGATCGAAAAAACAGCGGAGCGATTAGAGCCACACCAATGGTTTACTTTGTACGATCGTTTGTTCCAATTGCATCGAATTGACAGCGCATCCTTTAAAACTCAAACCGTGTTAGAAGGTTTATTTGCTGATATCAGATTGATGGTGCGTACATAATAAAGGAGTCATCCGTGGAAGCTGGAAGTACAGACACCGCACCTGTATACATCGATTTTCTGAATCGGTTTGATATTGAAGCATTGGGTTTCACTGACGATGAAATACTGAATGCAATCGAGCGTTCACTGGAGTCACAGGGACGAGGTGCTACAGAAATCGAACCCCGCATGCACATCAGACCCAGGACTGAAGAGGAAGGACACTTTAATGTTCTACGTGGTTGGATTGGCGAAGACATAGACTCAGCGGGTGTCAAAGTTGTTGGGGATTTTGTCGCCAATTATCAGCAGGGCAGACCTTCCGAGTATGGATTACTAACGCTTTTCGATCCGCATATGGGCGCACCTAAAGCAATCATTGATGCTACGGGTATCACTGAGATGCGTACCGGCGCAATAACAGCATTGGGCGCGAAATACCTTGCACCTAAGAATCCAAAAGTACTTGCGCATATCGGTGCGCGAGGTACGGCTTATTGGAATGTAAGACTGCTTTGCCATCTTTTCGACTTTGATGAAGTACGCGTGCACTCACGTCGACCGGAAAGTCGTGACGCGTTTGCGCGCAAGCTTGAAAAAGATCTAGGCCGAAAAATTATCGTCACCGATGATTGGCAGTCGTGTCTGGAAGGGGCCGATATTATGGTTGAAGCCTCTCGCTTGTCCGAACCTACGCCGTTGTTTAAAACCGAATGGATAAAACCCGGATCACTGGTGATTCCCTACGGCACGATGTCAGCGGTTGAAATAAATTTAACGGACATCATGGGGAAAGTCGTTATGGATGATTGGGGTCAAGCGCACGGCATGTTCGGTTCGTTGAGAGCCCATGTCGATCAAGGCAAATTGACTGAAGAGACCCTGCATGCTGAGTTAGGAGAGATTGTGGCGGGTAAGAAGCCCGGTCGCGAAAACGCATCAGAGACCATTCTCTTCTGGCATCGTGGTTTGTCTTTGTCCGATATTGCGTTGGGACATGCAATGCTGGACAAGGCTAAGTCTATGGACATCGGGCAGCGACTACGGTTTTATTAATGGTAGCTGTCCAGGCATAGGGTTGATGCATGATGAAAATAGGTCAGCAACAGATAAGCCTTGAAACGTTTACCCGTGCGATTCAATCCGATGCTCCGTTAGAGATTGATTCAACGGTTCTTGAACGCATCACCCAGGCTCATGATCATGCGCTGGCTATCGCTACGGGTGAACAAGCGGTTTACGGTCTGAATACAGGCCTTGGTGCAAATCTGGGTCATCGGCTTGCACCTGAAGAGATACCCGAATTTCAATATCAAATTATTGCCGGTAGAGCTGTTGCTTGCGGCCAATCGTTATCAGCCGATATCGGCCGAGGCGTATTGCTTTCTCGAATACTGTCAGCGGCCAACGGCCATAGTGGCATGAGTCCGGAATTGTTTAAGCACCTCTGCGTGATGTTCAATACGGGTATATCTCCGGCCATACCCGAATATGGATCTATCGGGGCAAGTGATTTAACCCAAAACGCAGCGATGGGATTATCTGTTTGTGGCGACGGGCATGTGTGGTTCGATGGTCGTCTGATGGACTCGGCTGCCGCCTATACAGAATTAGGACTGCAAGCCCATCCATTGAAACCTAAGGATGGGTTATCACTGATTAATCATAGTGGCGTATCGGTGTCTTTAAGTGCGTTAGCTCTGCACCGCTGTCGTGGTGCTCTGGATATGTTGAAGACGTCCGTGGTTCTCTCCTACGTTGGCTATGATGCTAATCGATTGATTCTTAGTGAAGAGGCCAATGCGCTACGAGGGTCGCCCGGGCAAAGCGAACTCGCTCGTTGGCTTGTAGATGCATTGAGTGGTGCAAGTCATCAACCGCGTCGTATTCAGGAAGCTTTATCTTATCGCACGGTAGCGCCTGTGATTGGCGCGGCAGAAGCTGCACTGTCTCATGCTGTGAATGTGTGGACGGATGAAGCCAATGGCAGTCCTGATAGTCCTGCTGTATTGGCCAATGGCGCCGTGCTATCGACGCCGAACTTTCATACACCGGCACTGGCGCTGGCGATGGAAAACGTATCGCTATCCTTAGTGGGAGTAGCCAATGGGGCGCTTCAACGTATGCAGCGAATGATGACACCTGCCTTGTCTGATCTACCTCGCTATCTATCGCCCATTGAAGGAGGGTCCGCAGGTTTTGTACCGATGCAAAAAACTGCTCTTAGTTTGCTGGCTGAGATTAGTCTTGGTGCCCAGCCAGCCATGTTAAACCCGATACCGGTCAGCGATAGTGTGGAGGATATGGCAACTATGACTCCGCAAATTGCCATGAAGTTAGACAGACAGTTAAAGCCTCTGGAATACCTCTCTGCGATAGAAGCGTTAGTGGCTAGTCAAGCGATCGATCTTAGACAACCAGAGCATTTGGGAAAGGTAGCCGGTAAGGTGCATCCGCTCATTCGTGAAGAGGTCGATGCACTATCGAACGATCGGTCCAGTAGCCCAGATGTTGAGACCGTGAGGGACATTTTAAAGCGCTACGTTTCCAGCGAGCGTTAGTTTAAACAGCGTATTTCGCCTTGGTTGGTGTAAAACCTGCGATGTAACATCTCTCGACTAAGCCAAAGCTCGTACTCCTAGTGTGGTGTAGTTCACGCTACGGGTGCAAGTAACCTCTAGTGAGCAGATGGAACGCTACGAGGTAACTATGAAGCCTGCGCAAGCGGGCTAGTTGGTCGATAACTGATTTAACTGTATTTAAAACACTGCCTCGAGTGCACGGACATGACCGCTGAAACACGTAAAGGAATTATTCTGTTTTCGATCACTGATCGCGGCGCACTCTATTCCTCCTATATGTCATTTGTAAACAATGGCGGTGTCTTTGTTCCCACCGGCCGTGCTTATGAATTAGGTGATGAGGTATTTGTCCTTCTTCAGATGATGGACAACCCAAATATGATGCCTGTGAAGGGGCATGTGGTCTGGGTGACATCCGCAGGTGCTCAAGGAAACAAAACGCCGGGGATCGGTGTTCAGTTCAGTGAAGAAGACAACGGCCAAACGCGATCGAGCATAGAAGAAATTCTGGCAGCCTCCATTCAGAGCGAGCGGCCTACGCAAACGATGTAAGTTAGTTCTTATGTCCCTTTACTCGGATTGAATTGTTCGAGAAACAGTCACTTATCTTCGAATTTCGCTGGAGCAAAAGCGCCACCTCCGGTAGGCTTACGCTTTCGTTTCAATAAGTGACTATAAGGCTATGACCTCGCAGAAATCGGGCAAGAAGACGGGCACAAAAACGGCTGCGTCTAATTCAAGATCAAAAAAGACTTCTTCCCCTTCGTCTGACTCTTCCAAGAGTGCTAGTAAGAGTGCTAGAAAAGCTGCACGTAAGAAGTCGCGCCAGGATGTTATGGCTCAATTTGACAATGCGCGAGTCAGCGACGTGTCTAATAAAATTTTTGTTGCCGATAGCCCGTTGCACGGCAAGGGCTTATTTGCTGCACAAGCTATCAAGGCTGATACCGTATTAGGTCGGCTTGTTGGTATGCCTTCCTACGACGACGGCATTTATGTTCTATGGATTACTGATGAAATCGGTCTGGAGTTGGTTAATGATTTCAAATTCATCAACCACGGAAAAAAACCAAATGCTGCCTACACCGATGTTGACGTCACTATTCTTCGAGACGTCAAAGCCGGTGAAGAGTTATTGCACGATTACGGCTGGTAGTAAGCATTAACGACTTTTCTTGTTGTACTCGTGCGCAAACATTCGCATAACCGATGAGCTCCACTATGAATCAGTCTCTCGAAAAGCTTGAAAAGCAGTTTTTCCGGATTGCACAATTAGATCACGCTAGTACGTTCCTAGCGTGGGATCAATTTGTCATGATGCCCGACGGCGGTATGACATCGCGCTCTACCTCCTTAGCCGAGCTGGCCAGTATGCGGCATGAGCTAATGACTCAGGATTCCATGGGCGAATGGTTGTCGGATGTGTCCGACGCGCTGTCGACCGGTGAGATTGACGCAAGCTTAGCGCACCATGTTCGCGAGATGAAGCGCACCTGGCAGCAATCGATGGCTATGCCGGCAGATCTCGTGTCGGCCAAGGTATTGGCTGGATCACGCTGCGAGCATGGTTGGCGAACGCAAAAAGGTGAGAATGACTGGACTGGATTTTTAGCGAATTTCAAGGAGGTTGTAGCGCTGTCCAGAGAAGAAGCGCGGGCGCGGCAGGCGCAAGAACCGGAACGCTTTGCAACCCCCTACGACGCCTTATTAGATTTGCACTGCAGTGGCGATAGCCAGTCTCTCATCAGCCAGATTTTCTCTGAATTGAAAGAGACACTGCCCGAATTGTTACAGCAGGTGGTGGAGCACCAAAGCAGTAGAAAAACCAAAGACCTCACAGGTTCTTATCCCATTGAGAGTCAGCAGGCGTTGAGTGAATCCCTCATGTCGATGTTTGGTTTCGATTTTAATGCGGGCCGATTGGATGTGAGCATGCATCCGTTTAGTACGGGCGGTCAGGGAGATCAACGTATTACAACGCGATACCGTGATACTGATTTCATCGATGCGCTGCAAGCAACTGCGCATGAGACAGGCCATGCAAGTTATGAAGCTGGCCTGCCAACAGACAAGTCTGTTTTTCCGGTGGGAAAGTCGCGCAATATGTGTATTCACGAAAGCCAGAGCTTGATGTTTGAGAAGCAATTATTTTTGTCTAGATCGTTTGGCCAAGCGCTGATTAATCCTTTGCATCAGTTTCTTCCATCAACGCAAGAGTTTACTGCGGAAGATATCTGGTATGCGCAAACGCGTGTTCGCCCGAGTTTCATCCGCGTTGAAGCTGATGAGGTGACCTATCCCTTGCATGTCATGCTCCGTTTCGACATCGAGAGCGCGTTGATTAATGGTGATATTGAAGCTGATGTCATCCCTGATGCCTGGGAGGAATCATTAAACAAATATCTTGGGCTATCCACGGGTGGTGATCATTCAAAGGGTTGCCTGCAAGACATACACTGGACAGATGGGGCGTTTGGTTATTTTCCCTCCTACACCATGGGAGCAGTCAATGCGGCCCAGCTTAGTTCAGCGATGAAAAAGGATTGTCCTGATTGGCAGGTGCGGCTAGCAGCCGGTGACTTAACATTTGCGCGACAATGGTTATCTGATTCTATCTGGCAACATGGTTGCGAGCTGGAATCACAAGAACTCATGACTCGAGCCACGGGGGAGGGTAGTTCTGCCAAGTATTTAATCGAGCACCTTAAATCGCGATATTTGAAGGAATTGGATTAGCTGATGGTTGATCAATCAATCGTTATGTTCGCCAAGCTTAGGACAACGTCTATCCACTGATAGGTTTGCATCGCTGAATATCAGCGGTGTGCGAACACCGGGTATCCCGTCTGGATTTATTTGCATCTGTCTTGCTTTAAATTGCGGATCGTTAAAAACATCTGCCACTGTATTAATAGGGCCTGCAGGTACGACCGCAGACTCAAGTATGGCAAGAAGATCGTCTCGGGCATGTTGACGTGTTTGCGCCGTTAAGATTTCTTCCAGTGCGTCGCGGTGTTTGACTCTGCCGGAATTATTTTGAAATCGATCGTCCTGCGCCACACTTGGTATATTTAAGGCCGTGCACAAACGTTTGAATTGCTGATCATTGCCCACCGCTACAATCAGATGTCCGTCACTGGTTGGGAAGGTTTGATAAGGCGCAATATTGGGATGCTTGTTTCCCATTCGACTGGGTGCGTCGCCCGTAGCTAGATAATTCATCGATTGATTGGCAAGTACGCCGCTCATACAATCGAACAAAGACAAATCCAGATGCTGGCCCTTACCGGTTGCCTGTCTTTGCATTAACGCTGCTTGAATGCCTATAACGCCGTACAGACCTGTGAAAATATCGGCGAAGGCTACGCCCATTTTCTGGGGCTCACCGTCTGGCTCGCCGTTAAGGTCCATGATGCCGGACATACCTTGAATCATGAAGTCGTATCCAGCCCGATTTGCATAGGGACCGGTTTGACCGAAACCAGTGATAGAGCAATAGATCAGATGAGGGAATTCCTCGCGCAAGGTTTTTTCATCGAGCCCGTATTGTTTTAAGCCGCCTACCTTAAAGTTCTCGATAAAAATATCCGCATCGGCTATTAAAGAACGGATTTTTTCAAGACCGGCTTCGCTCTTTAAGTCGATAGTGACTGATTTTTTTCCACGATTACACGCGTGGAAGTAGGCAGCTGTTTGCTCGCCGTCGCAATCAATCCATGGCGGTCCCCATTGCCGAGTGTCATCACCTTCCGGGCTTTCAATTTTGGTGACATCACAGCCAAGATCTGACAGGGTTTGTCCGATCCATGGGCCCGCTAAAATGCGAGCCAGTTCGACCACTTTGATGCCCGCTAGGGGCGCGCCACTCATGAGTTTTCCGAACTCCAATCAGATCCGCGATGAGCACCATCACAAAACGGTTTGTTTTGACTTAATCCGCAACGACATAGCGCTGTTCGTTCGCCTTGCCAGGCGCTCAATCCATCACCAGTTACAATTCGCATGTTTCCGCTGAGTCTTATTGGGCCGTTGTCGACAAAAGTAATTTTTAGAGACCCGCCTGTTTCTTCAGGTGCATCACCTGATTCAGCTAAAGTCGCTTTATCGACGAATTCGGATCCCCGATGAGTACCGTCGCAGAAGGGTTTGTTTTTACTTAAGCCACATCTGCACAGTGCTGCTTTGCTGCTGAGATCAGGATTATCTGCTGGCGCATTTTCAATATCTAATTTTCCCTTGAATAGTAAGGGACCATTGTCGACAACGGTAATGATGTTGTCGTTTGATTCGGTATCTGATGTTTGAGTCATTGTTAGCTTTTCCTCGGGGCGGTAGCCCATGGTGTTTTTTCTACAGGCTCGCTGGCGATGGACATGACATGTCTATTTTTATCGTCCACATCGATAATACAGTGAGCACAGTTGGGTAGAGTTGGTAGGGTATGTAAGTCTTGTAGCGAGATGTTCAAATAAAAAGCCAAAATGGTTTTCATTATTGCACCGTGGCTGACGATTAAAATATTGTCATCGTTACTCGCATCGCTATGCAATTCGATGATGGACTCAATAGCAGAGATGCCGCGATCTTGAACCTGCTGAGAATTCTCGGCACCTTCAACGACAAATTCAGGTGATCCTTTTGCGTGCGCACTAACGAGTTCTGGATATTTTTCTTCCACGTCTGCCCAGTATTGCCCCTCCCATACGCCTAACGTGACTTCGCGTAAATCATCTCGAAAGGTCACTTGGTCTGCGCGATCGCCAAGAATGAGCGCAGTGGTTTGACGGGTTCGTAAGCTGCTACTGGAGTAAACAGCGTGCAGAGACATATTGCGAAAATCGGCCCCGCGATCTGTGGCCTGTTGTATGCCGGTATCGTCTAATTGGGAATCCAGTTGCCCTTGAATACGACGTGCTGCATTCCAGTCAGTTTGGCCGTGACGTACGATGTGAAGACGCATAATCTCGTGTTACTGTTCCTGAACGAAGACAGCAGTAAGGGTACCGTAAGCCGATCAATTTTGCGTTATTCAATGACCTGATAAGAGAATCTGCAGCATGAAAAGCCCTAACTGGCAATCCTATGTAGAAAATCAGCTCAATGTCCGGTTGGGCCAGATGCAAATGGTGGGTGGGGGAGACTTCGCTGAGAGCTTTCGTGCGCAAGTCGCTGAATCTGATAGTCCAAAAGATATCGCGGAAGGTCAGTTAATATTTATCAAAACCCATCGGTCGCCACCACCCAACCACTTCACCACAGAAGCGCAAGGATTACGTTGGTTAAAGGAGGCCGATGCGGTTGCCGTCCCTACCGTATTGGGAGTTAGCGACGAGACTCCCTTTCTGGCTCTTGAATGGGTTCATGAAGCGGGACGAAATTCGTCGTCAGAGGCTTCATTGGGTACACAGCTAGCGAAGCTCCATCAAAGCGCGTGTCCGTGTTTTGGGCGAGAAGATCTTCGTACGACGGGAAGTTTAGGATTACCCAATGAACCTTGCGAACGTTGGTCCGATTTCTACGCTACTCAAAGGCTGCTGCCGTTAGCGGAGATTGCCGGTGATAGACGGGCGCTAGACTCAAGCACCTTGACACAAATAGAACGTTTAGCCAGCAAGCTATCTGAGTTTGAAGAACTGGATGTACCTCCCTCCCGTTTACACGGCGATCTTTGGGCAGGCAATCGGCTTGTTGATGAAGAGGGGACCAATTGGTTAATTGATCCTGCCTGCCACGGTGGTCATAGAGAATTTGATCTTTCTATGATGAGGTTGTTCGGTGGTTATGGCGATCAGTGTTTCGGCAGCTATCAGGATAGTTTTCCATTAGCCTACGGTTGGCAAGAGCGCATATCACTGCATCAACTGGCACCTTTGATTGTACACGCCATCAAGTTTGGTCATAGCTATGTGTCGCCCACACGTGAAGCACTTGCTCGGTATGTTTAACTGATGGTGTAGTGCTTGTAGTGCTTGTATTTTTCAAATAATTTTTGATTCCAGTTACTGCCTTACCGAGCGATTAGTCGTTTTCTGCTAGCGCGTGGATGATTCGAATCCAGCTGCGTATGCCTTTGTGGAAACTCTTCAATGCATATTTTTCGTTGGGCGAATGAATGGCATCATCATCAAGCATGAAGCCGACAAGCATACTATCCATATCTAATATTTCTTTGATGTGCCCGACGACTGGAATAGATCCGCCACATCCTGCGTAAACAGCTTCTTTATTCCATTCCGCTGTCAGTGCCTGTTGTGCCTGTTTGAAGGCTGGCGCATCTACTGGCATGACGGTGGCCTTTGCACCATCCTTCGCTTTAAAACTAACCGTGCAATCAGCGGGCAACCGATCGTTTATGTGTTTGTAGAAAGCGTTTTGAATCGCTTCGGGGTCTTGTTCGCCTACCAGCCTGAAACTCACTTTAGCAACGGCTTTAGAAGGCAGGACTGTTTTAAATCCTTCTCCTGCGTAGCCTCCTGAAATACCATTAACGTCGCAGGTAGGACGTGCCCAGATTTGTTCCAATACGGAGTAGCCTTTTTCTCCGGCAGGTTCCGATAAACCTACTGATTTTAAGAAGGCCTCTCCGTCATGATTGAGCGATGCCCATTGCTCTTTAACATGGTCGGGTAATTCAGCAACGCCGTCGTAAAATCCAGGAAGGGTGACACGACCATTTTCATCATGAAGATCTGCAAGGATTTTTGTCAGCACACGAATAGGGTTCATTGCGGGGCCGCCGTACATGCCCGAATGTAAATCCAGGCTTGGCCCTGTAATAGTGATCTCTTCGCCAACCATACCTCGAAGCATGGTGGATATGGTTGGTGTTTCGCTGTCCCACATGCCGGTATCACAAACCAGAGCTAGGTCGGCTGTTAGCTCGTCCTTGTTTTCTTTCATGAATGGGATGAGGGAAGGCGAGCCGCTTTCTTCTTCACCTTCAAAGAAAAGGCTGATGCGTGTGGGCAGCGACCCTGTTACTTGTTTCCAACATCGACAGGCTTCAACAAAGGTCATCAGTTGGCCTTTGTCATCGGCAGCTCCGCGGGCGCGAATGACTTTACCCGCAGGTGTGTCGTCTATGACGGGTTCAAAAGGAGGTGTGTTCCAAAGTTCGAGCGGGTCGACTGGCTGCACATCGTAGTGTCCGTAGAACAGCAAGTGCGGGGATTGATTATCGCCGCCGTCCTGATGGGCAACTACCATGGGATGGCCTGGAGTGTCGTGGCGTTTTGCTTCAAACCCGATGTTGTTTAAGTCTTCCACGAGCCAATCAGCAGCCTTTTTACACGAGCTCTTATAAGCCATGTCGGTAGAAATACTGTCGATGGACAACAACTCAAACAAGCGATCCAGCGCTTGTGGAAGATTGTCATTCGCAGCCTGCAGAACATCATCTAAATCAGCCATGGGGTCGGACCATAGTAAGTTGTTGAAAGGCAATCAGAAAAGTAACTTATGGATCTATTATATTGCGTTAATCGTCTGTTTTTTTTAATTTATATGACGTTTAAGCCGGAATATTCTTTTTGTTTTTCTGGTAGACCTACCTGACTCCTGCTGTTACAAAATATAAAACGCCTTATAAAGCGTCAAAAACCGATAATTAGTGCCTCAAAAGCCGGCTTATGGGTGTGTTTTTAATGAAAAATCAGATTGTTACCGTGGTCCGACCCCTATGATGAAAAATCTTTTCGCGGCGAATGGGTATGTGGCGGACGATGCGTTGCTGATGGCTATTGAGCTATCGCATTCGCTGGGTAAACCGCTTCTTATCGAAGGCGAGGCGGGTGTTGGTAAAACGGAAGTCGCTAAGTGTCTTGCAACGTCCCTCGATCAGAACCTTATTCGACTTCAATGCTACGAAGGGTTGGATGCTCAACATGCCCTTTATGATTGGGATTATCAGCGGCAGTTGCTGGCTATCCAGATGGCAGGCAATTCGGATCCCGCGTCCTTAAAAAAAACCTTGTACAGCGATGACTATCTCGTCAAGCGCCCCTTGCTTGCGGCGATCGCCAGCGAGCAGCCGGTTGTTCTACTCATTGATGAGATTGACCGTGCGGATGAAGAGTTTGAAGCGCTTTTATTGGAAGTGCTTTCGGATTTTCAAGTCAGCATCCCGGAATTGGGCACTTTTTCAGCGGTCACTAAGCCCAGAGTCATTCTGACATCTAACGGCGTACGTGAGCTCAGTGATGCTCTTCGACGTCGTTGCCTATATCATTATCTTGACTACCCAAATGCAGAACGGGAACAAGCCATAGTGCAGGCGCGTATCCCTGAAATACATTCCCGGCTTGCAAAGCAATTGGTCGAAGTTGTGCAAAGACTTCGTGGAGATGCATTAAGGAAAGCTCCGGGTATTGCAGAAACGCTCGATTGGGCCGGCTCATTAATGCATCTAGATGTAAATGACGTTTACGAACAGCGTGATCAGGTCTATCAAAGCCTTTCGGCATTGATTAAAACCCGCGAAGATAGAGAGTACTTAAACCGGGACGGTAAGGAATTGTTATTCAACGACGATGTATCGGACCGTTGAACATAGACTTTGCCGATGTTTTTCTTAGCCAGCGCATTAGCTATTTTGCTGATTTTCTGCGCGCCAATGAGTTTAATGTTGATACCACTGCTGTCATTGACATACAGACGGTGGCGACGTCTGAGCTGATACTAGACCGATCAACCTATAGGGATGCAACTAAAGCCTGCCTTTGCCGAAGCCCAGAAGACTGGCATCGATTCGACGCTCTGTTTGACACGTTCTGGCAAGCTGATGGCGACGAGTTGCAGACAGAGGCGACCACAGAAGAATCTACAGGTCGTGTAGAAACTCACGGTGATAGCAAACAGCGTTTGGTGGGGCTTGCCGGTGTATCGGAAAAGAAACAGCAGCAACAGGAACTGCTAGGAGCTGGTGATTTTAAAGCGTTGTCACTGGCAGATTTTCGCTTTGTGTTTGACGCCTACCAGATGCAGCTGATTGAGCAGCTTGTTGATCGTATCGCCAAGCGGGCAAAAAAACGCGCATCGCGACGCGAGATCACATCCCGAACCGGGAGTCAGGTAAGTTTAAGAAAAAGCCTAAAACACTCTCTTAAAACTCAGGGACTACCCGTCGTTTTATCCTATCGAAAAAAGAAAACGAGGCCGCGCAGATTTGTATTGCTGCTGGATGTAAGTCAGTCGATGGACATTTATGCCCGACTCTTTATGCGCTTTTCTCGCATTTTAATGACTGTGTTTCAGCGCTCCGACGCCTTTGTATTCAATACCGAACTGCATGAATTGGGTCAGGGGCACACAAAGCTCAGCGAAACTGATTTTGAGCGTGTGTTGAATAAATTGGGCAAGGGTTGGTTGGGCGGAACTAAAATAGCGGCCTGCCTGGATACCTTTATCCAGCACCATCTCAAACATTGTGTAGATAGCAAGACGACAGTGGTAATATTCAGCGATGGATGCGACACGGCACCACCACAAGAATTAGCGGAACGCGTAAAGGTCATTCAACGCTGTGCCGGAAAACTTATCTGGGTTAATCCTTTGCTTGGACGATTTGAACCGGGTGAGGCTGACAAATATATGGATCCGGTCATTCCGTTCGTTGATAGCTATTGCAGTGCTCACAATCTAGACAGTTTGCCAATACTGGAACAGGAACTTTTATCATGAGTGTTAAAGAACCGAGTGATGCTGCCGCGCGTCGCGCTCAGCCTGCCATTGTCTGCTACAACGTGGATTCTGTTCCCAGCCGCGAACAATCATTTATAGATGAGTGGCGTGAAGAACTAACGGTGGTCGATTCCGTTGTTATACCTCCAAGAGATGCGGGTACATTTCGCGTGCCGGCCGGTCACGGATTTCGTATTGTCAGCGTTGATGGTTCTCAGGTAGGTGACTTGAACTTATGGAATGCTGATGATTTAAACGAGCGTTTTTATAGTGGTAAAACGCGACAACTCCATGCGACACATGTCACGCGGGGAGACCGGCTCTGGACAAGTCTGCCCGGTATGCGTTCGATGGCAACGATAACGCACGACACGCTGGAATGGTACGGTTGGGATCAAGACGGCGGAGGCATTCATGATGTTATCGGCACTCGCTGCGACCCGTATACTAATCGTCTACTTAACGATGTGAATTACCACTACTGTTGCCATTCAAACCTAACAAGGGCAATGGCAAAAGAACTTTCTTTGCCAAGCCACGAAGTTGAGCCGTTGATACACGATGTGTTAAACGTGTTCATGTGCACAGGCTTCACTCTGGATACCCATGAGTACTTCATGAAAGCCAGCCCTGTGCGGCCAGGTGACTACATCGAATTCATGGCGGATATCGATTTACTAGGTGCTCTGTCTACGTGCCCCGGTGGCGACTGTGGTAGTAGTCATTCAGACGATAAAACACCTTGTTTCCCATTACAGGTCGATATTTTGAAGCCGTCCGATTCCATATTGGAAGCCTTTCAGGCAGAGCCCATTAATGCATACGACCGGTCACATGGATTGTCGTAATCAGTGATGGCCGACTAAGACGTAAGTTGTTAACGACATAAATTTATTATGTAATTTGTCGGCAGAATACGAGTACTAAAGATCGGTGCTTTAACGCTTTCGATTAACGCACATAGGCAAAAGACGTGTTGGAAGCCCGCCTTCAATAATGTCCACTCGAAGGCTCAAAACTCGTCACAGTCTCGGCATAATGTCTGTCGAAAGTACAACTCTTATTGATTGAGTAATTCCTGGATATGCCACGCCAGAGCTGAGTTACTACTG
>CAZCKD010000004.1:18291-47753 GCA_964498925.1 uncultured Granulosicoccaceae bacterium | reverse complement strand
CTCGCCAAGTGATAAGAGAATTTATATCGGCTGATCCCATGTCAAATTCACCGGACGCAACCTTGGGTATGGCGTCTAGGGATCCTTTGCCGATATGCAAAGACGCCTCAAGTCCTTCTTCAGCGAAGAACCCTTGGTCCAGTGCAAGCAGCAAGGGCGCAGCCTGACCTTCCCATTTCCAATCGTTTATAAATTGGACATTCGTGTCGTCGGCGAGGGCATTCGCAAACGCAATGAAAGGAGCAATGCAAAGAGTGGTTCCGATCAGAAGTGTTTTAAGCATAGGGTAGTGTTGTTTTTTGCTAGGTCGGCGCTGCGATCTTGTCATGCAAAAGCGCAGACTTGTCATAAACGATCGTTAAATCGTTGAGGAAAGATTGATGGTCAAACAACGTTTTTCTGACAGGACTCTGACAAGGCGTTTAAACGCTCGTCCATCAAGTGACAGACGGAGCTGAAGTCGTCTTTACTATCTTCCTTTTTTACATGAACAGGCTCGCCAACTCCAATTACAATTTGTGTAAATGGACGAGGAATCATAAACCTATCCCATGAGCGTAAATGCCATGTGTGAGCCGCGGCGTAGGCGAGTGGCAACATCGGTGCTTTGCTAAGTTGCGAGAGCATAGCCACGCCGGGCTTGCATTTGAAAATTGGTCCTGTAGGCCCATCGGGAGTCACAATAGGGGATATACGGTCTTTTCTTATCCGTAAATAGATCTCTCGCAGGGCTTGTGCACCACCTCTGGTGGCAGAGCCCCGAATGATGTGAACCCCCTGGCTTCCAAACATGTTGGTGGCCACGTCACCGTCTTTTGACGGGCTGATCAAATAACCCAACCTCAAACGAGGCTCTTTTTCAGCGCTATCCAGTAAGTACCGTATGCAAAATAATTGTTGTTGGTGCCAATAACAGGGAATGAAAGGCTCATCTGTATCGAGAATCTCGCGCAGATTTTCAGAACCGACAACGGTTTTGATCGTGCAGGTTTTCCAGATTAATCTAATGAGACACCAAACGATTGGCGGAAACAGTTTCGCCCCTATCCGCCGATGAAATTGTTTGAAGGTCATTGCTGTTAGCGTCTCAGGGATCGAGTCTGGCGGATAAACAAGCTCCGCGCGCTGGAGACTGCGTCGGAGCACCCAATGATATACTGTACAGGCGCAGAATCCGCAGAAACTCGATTTCTATTCACTCGACTTTACGCTCCCGACGTGTCAACTACAACTTGTTCGCCTAGCATCGCTAAAGGGCCTGAAGAGCCTTTTGATATCAACGTCGATGATGAATCTTTCATCAAGTTGGGGCAGTGGCGTCAGGAGTACGGCGACATTGTTGCTATCAAACCTGTTCAGCGCAAGTCTCCGGCGTTTGTTCTCAATAATCCCTTGCATGTTCGTCAAGTGCTTGTTGGCAACCATCGCAATTATCAGAAGGGCGTCGGATTCGAACGCATTAAAATGCTGTTGGGTAATGGCATCATCGTCAGCGACGGTGATTTCTGGCGATCGCAAAGGCGCATGATTCAACCCGCCTTTCACCGCAAAATTGTCGCTGAATTGGCCAGGATGATGGCTGAATGCAATGAGCGTAAACGCATAGAATGGCAACAAAAAGCCGAGCTTAGTCAAACCATCGATTTGACTGAAGAGATGAGTGAGCTTGCGCTAGATGTTGTTCTCAGGGCCTTGTTTAGCCATGATCTAGACCAACTCATTAGTCGCGTCGGGAGTAACCCGTTTTCGATGTTGGTTGAGGATTTTTCCAGAGACTTAAAAATGGCGATGCGTTTCAGGTCTTTGACGAAACATGTCGCGGACATCATGTCGACCAGACGCGAAGAGAGTCGTATAGAGCATGATTTTCTCTCCTTACTGATGGAAACGCGCGATAAAGACACGGGGCAGCCCATGTCGGATAAAGCACTTATCGATGAGGTTATGACCATCATCGTCGCTGGTCACGAAACCACCGCTGGCACACTCAACTGGGCTTGGTATCTGTTATCTCAACACAGTGATATAGAGTCCGCTGTACATCGTGAGGTTGATGCTTTGGGCGCGTCTCCTTCCTTTGAAAGTTTGTCGGCTCTACGTTACACACGGCAGTTCATCGATGAGACTCTGCGTCTTTATCCGCCGGTTTGGTTGTTTTCCCGAAAAGCCATTGCAGACGATGAATTCGTTCTTGATTCAGGGGCCGAATTCGAGTTAGGGGGCGAATCCGAGGCCAGTTCCACCTCTATCTCCATTCCTGCTGGCGCAGATATTTTCCTTTGTCCGTATTTGCTGCACAGGGATGCACGGTATTGGGATCAACCTGATGAGTGCCTACCGGAGCGATTCTCCGACGAACAAATCAAGGAGAGAAACAAGGACGTCTACTATCCTTTCTCTTTAGGTTCAAGACGGTGTATCGGTGAATTCTTTTCGCTGGTCGATATGCAATTACATATCGGTTTACTGGCGAGACATTTTATATTGCGGCATGTACCGGACAAACCCATCGATATTGAGCCTCACATTAACTTAAGAGCGCGCCACAGTATTTATATGGCGCCGACACTCAGGGATGTATGAACTGTTCTTCTGCCCACAATTTGGTTGATCTACTGCTAGAGCGATCCAACAGCGTCAATGGCGTTAATATCGTTAGAGGTCACGATCAGATTGAATATATTGCCTACAAGGACATGCTGCTGCGGGCTCAGCATCGTCTGAGTCAGTTTCAACGATCCGGACTAAAGAGCGGTGATTCGCTCATTATTCAAACTAACGATAATGCTCGATTCGTTGAAGCGTTCTGGGCTTGCTTACTGGGCGGTGTCGTCGCTGTGCCTATTGCGGCAGGCAACAGTGAGGAACATCGCCTTAAGTTATTCCGTATTGCCGAAAAGCTGGGTGACGCTGGTTTGTATATGGACGGCGACTCTCTTAATCGCTTGAAGGACGTCGCGGATAAGCATAATTATGCAGCTGCCTTTGGGCGTCTGTCCGGTGCCTGGATAGATAGCTCTTCGAACGCTCCCGATAAGCTGCCGGAGATGATTTATCAGGCTAGTCCCGGCGATGTGGCGTTTATTCAGTTCTCTTCAGGTTCAACCAGTGCACCGAAAGGTGTCGTATTGACGCACGAAAATTTAATGGTCAACACGCGAGCCATCATTGCCGCTTGCGAAATGAATGATGCCGATCATCTATTTAGCTGGATGCCCTTAACGCACGATATGGGCCTTGTCGGGTTTCATTTAACGGCTGTCGTAAAAGGGGTATCTCATACCCTGATGGGCACTGAGCTTTTTGTTCGGCGGCCGGCGCTTTGGTTGACTGAAGCTGAGCGTGTTGGAGCCACCATGCTGTGTTCGCCCAACTTCGGTTATGAGCATCTGCTGAAATCGTTTAAACCGGAAAAATACGAGAACCTGGATTTGAGAAAGATTCGGCTTGTCTTTAACGGTGCCGAACCAATATCAGTTTCCTTGTGTCATCAGTTTATGCAAACACTGGCGCCCTTCGGTTTGTCTGCTGATGCTATGTGCCCGGTTTATGGTTTGGCTGAGGCCAGTCTGGCAGTGTCTTTTCCAACGATGAACAATCGATTTAATACGGTGAGTGTCGACCGTGGGCAAATCGGGATTGGTGAGGCAGTTCAAATTAGAGAGGCAGAACAAGCTGCTAACTGCATCGAATTTGTCTCGGTCGGGCAGGCGTTGAACGATGTTGAGATAGACATTCGAGGCCATGCGAATCAATCCTATGACGATTGTGTCACCGGAAACATCTTTATACGCGGTAAAAACGTTACGTCCGGCTATTACAAAGAAGCAGAGCTGAATGCGTTAACCATCACGAGTGACGGTTGGTTGAATACAGGCGATCTTGGTTTCGTCCATAACAATCTGCTGTTTATAACCGGCCGCGAAAAAGACATTATCTTTGTTAACGGTCAGAACGTGTATCCCCATGATCTGGAAGAGATGATCTATCAGGCTGATATTCTTGATCGTGGAAAGCTTGCTATCAGTAGTCGCCGTAAGGATGATGATAGTGAAGAGCTTGTCGCGTTTGTGCTGCATCGCGGAGAAGCTGATGGGTTAGCAGACGCTGGGAAAACTATGACACGATTGCTCTCCGAAGCTGCGGGGGTATCGTTATCCTCAATAGTGCCCGTGTCTCGAATTCCTAAAACCACCAGCGGTAAAATCCAGCGCTTTGCACTTGTTGCTGCGTTAGAAGATGGTCAATTGGATGCTATCCGGGTCGCTAACAGTGAGCAGGATGCAGTGAACAATGCCCCATCTGAAGACATGGATGCTGACAGTGGTGTTGATCTTGATTCAGGCAGTACAGCTGAGAGGCTGCTCAGAATCTGTAACGAGCAAGTAGAAGGGATGAATGTCGCCGCAGGTGATAATTTGTTTGAACTCGGTATTAGTTCATTGACCTTAGCGCAGATTCACGCTGCTATCGAAGAGCAATGGCCGGATCAGGTGGACATCACTGATTTGTTTGATTACCCGTCAGTGGATGAATTAGCTGGCTTTCTAGATGAGAAGGTGGCAGCTTAGTTGACGGTCATGTGACTAAGCAGCTATTGAGAGAAGTATGATGAAAGAGGTGTCCTCACCGACTGAAAAATCCTCCTTCGATTACAGCCGTTATGGTGTGTCGGTTGGGCAAGCCGAACAGCAAATCGGATTTTTTCTTCTCGATACGTTTGCTATGTTGCCATTTGTCTCCGCTGTTGAACCGTTGCGCGCGGCGAATCGTTTCAGTGGCAAAGACCTTTACAGTTGGACACTGCTGGGTAGCGGAAATAGCGAGGTCATTGCAAACAATGCGATGCCTTTAGCGGTAGACGGCAGTGTTCATGACAACCTTCGTCTCGATCGACTCATTGTTTGTGGCCCACATGACCCGCATCGATACGATGACGCAAAAATATTCCGTGCGTTGCGATCCCATGCAAAACGCGGCACCAAGATCGGCTCTCTTGATTCAGGCAGCTATATGTTAGCGCAGGCCGATCTCATTAAACACCGACGTTGCACCATCCATTGGGAGAACATGCCCGGGTTTAGGGAGGCTTTTCCCTCTTTAACGGTCTCCTCCGAATTGTTTGAAATGGATGAAGGCTTGTTTACCTGTGCCGGCGGCACGGCTGCATTGGATATGATGCTAGCCATTGTCCGTCAGGATCACGGTAATGACTTAGCAGAGAGGGTGGCTGATCTTTTCATTGCAACCGATACCCGTGAATCATCTGCGCCGCAACGCCGCGGTATTGTCGCAAGAGCAGGCGTTCATCACCCGGGTGTAGTAAGTTGTATCGAATTGATGGAATCGAATCTGGAACAACCCATCAGCACCACAGAGCTTGCAGAGATGATCGGTGTATCGTCTCGTCAGTTGGAACGCCTTTTTCGAACTCACCTACGAACCACACCGACGCTTTACTACCAAAAGGTGCGCCTAAAGGCGGGTCATGAGCTGCTACGACAAACGGCGCTTAGCGTTCTTGAAATTGCAGCCGCTGTCGGCTTTTCGTCTGCAGACTATTTTTCCCGAAGATTTAGAGTGCAGTTTGGTTATTCACCGACGGAAGCTCGCAAGCGCCGATAAGCAGGGTGGCTTGGCAGTCTGCTTGGCAGTTCTTCGTGAATCGATAATTCCTAGGGGTGTAGTTTCTCCACATTAGGACCCGAGTTAATCGACAAATATCGTGTTCTAGCGCCATTTGTGTCGTTTGAGTCTGGCTATTGGTCGTGGCGTTGAGGCCTGTTTCCGCGGTCTAGGTTGATACTTGGATAGGTATTGTTTCCATATTTCAAAAGTAGGCGGCTTATGAATGACCCGGCAAAAAAACCATCGCGTCGAAATGCACGAGCTGCTAAACGAGCGCTTCGAGCTGCACCTTTAGCTGAGGAAGATCGCGCGGTCCGGCCCGGCATGTCCAGCGGTCGATATCAGCCGCTGACTGCCACTGATATGGACAAGATCAATGAAGCTGTCATGACAGCTTTATCGACAATCGGTCTGGCTCAGGCGATTCCATCATGCGTAGAAGCTGTGACCAAGGCAGGTGGAACCTACAAAGATGGTCGTTTGTTATTCCCTCGAGCGCTGGTAGAGGATGTACTGGGTTACTGCGCAAAAGAACTTGTTTTATACGGGCAAGATCCAAAGCACGATATTGAAGTGTCGGGATCTAAAGTCTATTTCGGCACAGCCGGGGCTGCTGTTCATATCGTCGATATTGAAGGCCGGGAATACCGCGACTCGACACTGGACGATCTGTACAACATGGCTCGCCTTGTCGACAAGATGGACAACATCCATTATTTCCAGCGTTGCCTGGTTGCGCGTGACGTTGTTGAGCCCATGGATCTGGACTTGAATACCTGTTATGCCGCGGTCAGTGGAACCACCAAACACGTTGGTAGTAGTTGGGTCGAACCCGAACACGTAACGCAATCGCTTGAAATGCTGCACATGATCGCAGGGGGCGAGAAGAAATGGCGCGATCGTCCGTTTGTCAGTATGTCTAACTGCTTTGTTGTTCCTCCTCTTCGATTTGCTGAAGACTCCTGCCATTGCATGGAGACGGCTGTTCGAGGGGGCATGCCTGTATTATTACTGGCGGCCGGGCAAGCGGGCGCGACAAGTCCTGCGGCGCTGGCAGGGTCTGTTGTACAGGAAGTCGCTGAAGTGCTGGCGGGACTTGTTTATGTCAATCTACTGGTGCCGGGCCATCCAGCTATTTTCGGTACATGGCCATTCGTTTCGGATTTACGTACCGGTGCCATGAGTGGCGGCAGTGGTGAACAAGCTGTTCTGATGGCTGCTTGCGGTCAAATGGGTCGTTATTACGGATTGCCGACAGGCATTGCGTCAGGCATGGCCGATGCCAAACTACCTGATGCGCAATCCGGTTACGAAAAAGCCTATACCAATACGCTGGCTGCGCATTCGGGAGCCAATTTAATCTATGAATCTGCGGGTATGCACGCTTCGCTGCTAGGCGTTTGTTACGAAAGCATGGTCATTGATAACGATATGTTGGGTGCGATCAATCGAACGGTTCGAGGCATCGAGGTCAATGACGAATCCTTATCCTTAGATGCTATGCGAGATGTCTGTATGGGCGGTCCAAACCATTATCTGGGACATGGGCAAACGCTCAATCTGATGCAGCGCGAATATATCTATCCGGAAATCGGTGACCGTACAAGTCCCAAAGAGTGGGCCGAACAAGGCAAGCCAGTACTCATTGAGCAAGCTCGCCGCAAAGTGGACGACATCTTGGGTTCACATTATCCAACGCATATTCCGGCAGAGGTTGATACAGCCATCCGGGAAAAATTTAAAATCGAGCTGCCGCTCGAAGCCATGAACAAAACTAATGAGGAAGTCGTGTGAAGTCTACAGCTAGAGTTGTCATTATCGGTGGAGGGGTAGCAGGTACCAGTGCCCTGTATCATCTTGCCGAGCGTGGCTGGACTGATTGTATGCTGCTTGAGATGGATGAACTGACATCCGGTTCTACCTGGCACGCTGCCGGCAACATCCCCACGTTTTCAGGGTCTCGCAACATTATTAAACTGCAGCATTACAGCACCCAGCTGTATGCGAAGTTATGTGACAACCCTGAATATCCAATTAACTACCACCAGACAGGGTCGCTTCGCTTAGGTCGGACTCGACAGCGCATGGAAGAGTTCGCGCACGTGACTGCCATGGCGAAGGCTATGGGTATCGAATACGAAATGATCGATACCGAAGAGATGAAAGTACGAAATCCATTTCTCGAAGATCACGATGTGTTGGGCGCGCTATGGGATCCGCATGATGGTGATATCGATCCGAGTCAGTTGACACAAGCATTCGCTAGTCACTCGCGCAAAATGGGCGCTACGATCCATCGTTTTACGACAGTGACGGGTGTTTCAAGAACACCAACCGGTGAGTGGAATGTCCAGACAGATAAAGGTGATGTGCTGGCTGAATACGTGATTAACGCCGGTGGTTACCGAGGCGCTGAAGTGACTGGAATGAGCGGCAAGTTCCTTCCTATGGTTTCCCTTGAACATCAATATCTGGTAACTGAATCGATTCCAGAGCTCGAAGCTATTGAGGGATTGATTCCGTTAGTTAGAGATCCGGATGATTCCTACTATTTACGTCAGGAAAAGACGGGGCTTATTCTTGGACCCTATGAAAAAGAGAGAGCCGTTGCGCGATGGCAGGATGGCAAAATTCCTGAAAAATTTGCTTATGAGCTGTATGCCGATGATCTGGATAGGCTTGAGTGGTACATAGAAAAAGCCTGTGAGCGTATGCCTATTCTGGGAACCGTTGGTGTGCAACGAGTCATCAACGGACCCATTCCGTATTCACCTGATGGCATGCCTTATGTGGGCCCGGCCTTCGGTATGCCAAACTTTTACCATATCAATGGTTTTAGTTTCGGTATCTGCCAAGGGGGTGGAGCCGGTAAATCGATAGCGGAGTGGATTATCGACGGTAAGCCTGAGTGGGATCTGTGGAGCTTGGATCCACGGCGTTACACCGACTACGCTGATCAACCGTATGTTGTCGATCGTGCGCTTGAGTTGTACCAACATGAGTACGCCATTAATTTTCCAAACGAAGAACGACCTGCGGGTCGACCGAGAAAAGTAACGCCTGCGTACGACACGTTGAAGAACAAAGGTGCTCAGTTTGGCGCACGCGGCGGTTGGGAAAGAGCGACCTGGTTTGCTCGACCGGGCGATACAACAGGAGCCGACCCAAGCTATCAACAAGGGGAGTGGTTTGATGCGGTGGGCGCTGAATGTCGAAACGTCCGTGACAACGTCGGCCTGCTGGATATGGGTGGATTCTCCAAGTACGAAGTGAAGGGCGAGGGAACATCTGCCTGGTTGGATTCTTTGATCGCTGGAAAACTGCCTCGAGTGGGTCGACTATCCCTGTCTTACTTCTGTCATGAAGATGGAGGTGTCTGGTCCGAAATGACGCTGACTCGATTAGCTGATGAGCATTATCTGCTTATAACGGCTGGTGCTGCTAAGTGGCATGATTTTCAGTGGCTGGAAGAGAGAATGCCGGAGAACAATCCGATTTCCCTGGTAGATGTCACCGATGATGTAGGTACCTTGGTTATTGCCGGACCTCGCTCGCGTGAGGTGATGCAGCAACTCACTAATGCCGATATGTCTAACGAAGCTTTTCGTTGGCTGACGTACCAGGAAATTCAATTATCCGGCATTGCTATTCGTGCGTTGAGAGTGAATTACGTTGGTGAACTTGGATGGGAGCTGCATGTAAAAACTGAAGATCATCTAGCGCTGTACGAAGCCATTATGAAAGCCGGTGAAGCGTTTGATCTGAAAGATTTTGGCATGTATGCGATGGAATCTATGCGGCTAGAAAAAAGTTATCGAGCGTGGAAAGCCGAACTCGATCATGAATACTCTCCGTTGCGCTCCGGTTTGACACGATTTGTAGATTTGGAAAAACCAGCGTTCATTGGTAAGGATGCTCTGGTCGCTGAAGCTGCGGCCCCGTTAGAGGATGTGTTTGCCACATTGGTGCTCGAAGAACATGACGAAAAGGATGTGATTAATCGAACCGATGCTTTGTATGGTTGCCAAATTTTCCAGGATGGGCAGAATGTGGGGTACACCACCTCCGGCGGTTATGGCCACCGAATAGAAAAGAGCGTAGCGCTGGGTTACATCAAACCAGAGTTGGCAGTACCAGGTACATCGCTGCAGGTGGAAATACTGGGTGTCCTTCGCAACGCAAGTGTTGTTGCAGAATCACCATACGATGCTAAAAATGAAGCGCTAAGGAGTTAGCCATTGCTTGAACGTAAAATAGGGTCACTCTCAGTTCACCCGGTTGGTTTAGGGGTGATGAACGTGTCGTTTGGTTACGGACCGGCCGATGACGAAGAGTCTGCGAAAATGTTGCTTGCAGCCTTGGATGCCGGCGTGACTCTATTTGACACAGCCTTCATGTATGGAGCCGGTCATAACGAAACCTTGGTTGGTAAAGTACTGGCCAGTCACAGAGACCGATTTGTACTGGCAACCAAGTGCGGGCTTTCTCCCGATGGCATCGACGGGCGGCCCGAAACGATACGGCAGCAGTGTGAGACCAGTCTGAAACGTCTTAATACTGACGTGGTGGATTTGTATTACTTACATCGAATGGATCCCAAGGTGCCCATTGAGGACACGGTCGGTACCATGGGGCAGCTGGTCAAGGAGGGCAAAGTCCGCGAGCTGGGTTTATCGGAAGTGAGTAGTTCCTCTGTTAAAAGAGCGTATAGCGAGCACCCGGTCGCTGCTGTGCAATCTGAATATTCCTTGTGGTCTAGAACACCGGAGAGTGGTGTTTTGGATTTGTGTACAGAACTGGGAATCACCTTTGTCCCGTTTTCTCCGCTGGGCCGTGGCTTTTTGACGGGCACATCAAAGAGTGTTGCCGATTTACCCGACAACGACCTGCGGGCAACTATTGCAAGGCCGCGGTTTGAACCTGATGCCTTTGCAAAAAATCAGATGTTACTCACCGAGTTCAAAGCGATCGCTGATGATCACAACTGTACGATGGCTCAGTTGGCTTTAGCGTGGTTGTTGAAAATTGAAAACGAAACCATGGTGCCTATTCCAGGGACACGTTCCATTGATCATATGAGAGACAACACGGAGTCGATTAAAGTAGTTCTGGACGATACGACGATCGCATCGCTCGATGCTTTGATTAACGAGTCCACAGTTACGGGTACGCGGTATACGACGGATCGAATGGAATCAACTGACAGTGAGCAGGACGTTAAGCATTAAGGTTTTGCTTTTCGGCCTTTTTAAACGTTATAAACCTTAACTTAACCATTCAGGTTCTTTAACCACTCGATGACCTGAGCACGCAGAATCGGCGCACTCTTTTAAGCTTGCGAAATGAATAGGTCTATTGACCAGCCCAGGGCCGTAGTGCGCATATTTTCCTGAATTGGTCATCAAGGTGCTGCCTTCTTTTGGAATGATGGGCGCTTGAATCATGCACCAACAGGTATCCATGACGAACGTAACTCCAAAAGCTTGGAGCGTTTCTACAATACCATTCGCTTCGGCCTGACTAAAAATATCCCGGCCAAGTGTGATGATGACGTCCGTATATTCTGCCTTCTCTCGTCCTGCGCAGAATGCGGCGAAACTTGCGCATTCGGTTAACGAGAAGTGCGGGTTCCCCAGGCAGATCATGTCAACATCTTCTGATGTTGCCGTGTTTAATGATCTCCAGCTTTCTAATAGATCATTGGCCCGGACGGTTTTGGCCGGGAGCTCATTAAGCGCAATGTTCTGCATGGCGTTTAAAATGGATGAACTCTCAGGCGTTATGCCATCAATATGGAACATCGGTACAGATGAGGTTGTCGCAAAGGCTGCGCTGAATGCTTTGAGGTCATCTGTCGATGGTGCTGATTGACTTAAACCTCGAACGTACGGAATTGAATTCTCGGCCAGAAGTCCAATGTGATAACCCAGCAATGGCCAGAACGAATCATCAGTTGCCTTTGGCGGTTCTACATCTATCACGATATCGGGTGTTCTACCTGAATCCAGGTGTGTGCCGCCTGCAGGAGCTCTGCCTGTTATGGCAATGCAAATGTCGAGAAAGTCTGGGTATTTTTGTGTTCGCGCACCAAGAACGCTGTTGGCGTAGGCCACCGCGTTCGACTCGGCCCATCCGATATTCTCTGACGCTTTGGGTGCAGAATCCAATAGGTAGGGTGCACAGGTAAACGTTTTTTTTGCGCCCATTTGAACGTAGGCGTCTCCCACTGAACTTGCCGGTTCTCCGAACTCGACAGCGATACCTTGATCTCGCCATTGTCTTTGATCGACCGACAGGGCGTTTAATGTTGTGGGGACAGCAACTTTTGCTCCCCAATCTGCCAGTTGTTTCGCGAATTTATAACTTGATAATCCGTTGTAGACGCAACTGTCGATATGCGACTGCGCGATATCCAATAGTTGCCAGCTATCTTGCAACCGGGCCATATTAAGAATAACTTGCAGACTGAACTGAGCCGCTTTTCCGTGTTCACCCGCTAATATGCGCTCATCGTTATCGTTTAATTGGAAACCGTTTCCGGCGTTCTCGTCAGTGATAAATTCGATAGGATGAAGATCAAGCTGATAATGACTCAGATCAGATTCTGCGATCAGTAAGCCGTCTTTAACGCTTACCTGTTTACAGCCCTGCAATGTCGCGAATGTCTCTTCAGACACTCTGTATAGAGGTAATTGTTTATTAAACATGAGTCGGCCGATTAACGCGCCTAACACCAAAATTTCTTCGGCCTCGGTAAAGAGAAGAGCAGCGGGTGCGAGATCCTGATCAATGAGTTCGAGCAATACACTGCTACCTGAACACGACCCTCGACTGCCCGGAAGAGCTAAAACTTTTCCCGCGATGTTATTGCCTGTCAGTGGGTGGTGTTCATCAATAACATTAGCCGTGGCAGGATCAATACCACCCCAGAAACTTATCGGTACATGGCTCAGCAGTAGCTGATGTTGATCTCGCAGATTGCCATTTTGAGCGGGCGAGTTTTTCGTATCATCTTGCATACGTCCGATAGTAGCGTTTTATGGATGATTGCAGTAGCTACCGATCAGAAAAACGTGCGAATTCCTGCCATCAAACGCGCCTTAGATTCTTCCGCTTCCTGCTTCCCAATACTGGCTTCAATATTCAGTGACAGTTGGGAAGTTAAAGCGTACCCGCCCCAGATTTCAGCGTAGGTGTCATAGGAATCGCCGCCCAGTTGCTGTCTAAAATGTGATTCTAAACCAAGCTTGAAGTCCGGTCTTATCAGCCAGTGGATGCCAATGCTGGGTCCCACTCTGAGCTGCGTTTGATTTTCGAGCGAACGGTCATGAACAATGTCAGCTTCCCCAAACAGGTAGAAAACGGTGTTTCCAGAATTAGGCCGCATGGCCATGCCAGCGCCGATATTCCATTTAAAACGAACAGCGTCCTCAGAATTCGGCCTGATCCATTGAATGCCTGTTCTCCATGATATGGGGCGGAAGAATTGTCCAATAGGCTCCAGCGATTCAATATTGATCAACGTGAACTGATCAATAAATAGGTCATCGCGCTCCCGGTTGTAAGCTGCGCTAATCAGGCCTAGCTCAATAGCTGCGTTGTCACCAAATCCGGCTGATGGATCTTTAAAGTCATGGTAAGCCGGTCTGAAATGCAACCGTATCAGTGATGCACTGGCATCCTGATACTGATAGTCAAGACCGAGTCGGGAGGTTCCATGACCAACGTGAGGAGGTGTGAGCGGTTCTGGTACCTCTGTGCTAACCGACGTCAATCCCAACTTGCTGCGTTTTGACAGAACAAGTTTTTCTCTTCGTGTTGTGCCTTGAGCATTCGGATCATCTTTTAGCCGGTTATACCGTTCATAGTCCGCTACGAGATCGAGTATGGCAGCTTGTTCGTCCGGTGTTTTACCCTCTAAAGAAGACTCGATACTCAGCAGGTCTTTGTTGACAGCTTGCAAGGCAAGATCGACGTCAGATTGGTTTAGCGAGTTTTGTCTTGCTCGAAGTTTTCGTATGGAAGATGGGACAAAACGTGGTGTGCTTGCTAGTCCTATTTCATCCAACTTCCGAATGGTATCAATCGGTATGGTCCAGTAATTAAAACTATCGGTTATTGGATCATCAGGGAAGGCTACTTCCAAGAGTGATAGAAGGTGATACGAACAATTCTCCGATAAAAAATAGTAATCAAAATGGCTAATAAGCATTTCGTAGGCATGTCTTACAATCAGATCAACGGCTTCTTGTTCAAGGTTCAGTTCATATTCCCAGGTATCCCTGTTTTCAATTTGCCCATACTCTCGAAGCTTTATGTGATAGGGAAGAAGTCGAAAGCGACCTTCGAAGCCGCCGGCCAAACCTTTAAGGACATAAGATGCGCTTCCTGAATCCGGTGGAACATCAGCAGCGAAGTTCAAACTCATATTCAATAGTCGTGCGTCTTCAGCTTGATCTTTTTTGTCGATTCGTAAAAGGGTATGACCAAACGCCGAAGACGGGCTATTCGGATGGGCAGACGGAAATATCAACGTTAGAACTTCAGCACCCAGGTAGTTTCTATATTGTTCGAATTCCGGGCATGGTTGAGCAGGAACCAGTTCGTTAAATTCGGGCAGTTGTTCGCTCAGCCAGATTCGACGAGCAACGAAACGGCAGTAAGCGCTCAGGCGCAAGGGCGCTTTTGCTGAGGTTGAGAATAGGGCGGCAAGGGTGGCGTTTAGTTCGCTCTCCGGAGAGTGTTTACCGTCGTTAGATAAAAAGAAGTGAGGAGAGTCGACTTGGCTTAACCAGCCTCTGGCAAAGGTGGGTTTGTAGTGAATGAAAGCCCGCCATTGAGATTGCTCACTCAGGCCTCTTACACGTGCACGGTTAATCAGTAATTTTAGGCGGCCATCCTGGTTGTCTGTGAGGGCTAGAGCTGCCGCTTCATCGTAGTTGCCCGCGTCTGAAAGCTGTCGCCATGTCGAAATACTGTGATCGTCTGCTAGAAGTGCTGAACTATCCACACATAGGCACAAAAAGATCAGGGCTAGGAGAGCACGTTTGATGGGAGTTACTCGAGACATAGGAGTGCTTTAAGCTTGTTAAAGCACTCCTTTTGAGCTTGTCTGTGCTTATTAGTTAACGGCGTATTTTGCCAGAGCGTTGTCGTTAAGCATTGCAAGCTCAATGGTTTCGATGACTTGCTTCGCGTTGTCGTTACTTAAAAACAGTTGGTCAAAGTTATCTTGGGTAACTTTCTTGAATGCTGCTTGATCCTCTGCCTCGATACCCATCAACACCGCAAGAACATTTAAGTAATCACCATCGCCGCGTGCAACTTCTGAAGAAAGCTGGTCCATATTAGACGCGACGAAAATTTCTGTAGCGTGCTCGTTTTGCACGGTTTGGGTGGGGTCACAGCCAAGCACGCCACCGCCGGTTGTCATAAAGAACGTGTTGGGAGGGAATAAGCTATTGATCAGAGACGCTAGGACATTGGCAGCTTTACTATCTTGCCCCTTTAAAATGGTTGACCCTAACCCGCATCCCACGCCATCACCTTCCTCCTGAGCATAATTGACAGGAGAAGCTGTAATCAGCAAAACAGCACTTACCGCAATAAGCTTTTTCATCGACAAGGTCTCCTTTAAGAACCGCGAACGCGTTGGCTGTATTTGGAAAGAGCTGGGTCTGTTGACAACGTACTATCGAGATTATCTAACCAAGCCTCATAGTCATCTGCACCGAACTCACCAAAAAGAGAATCGAAATTAGCTTGTGCTAGTTGATAAAATTTCTTGGTATCTGATGCTTGTATATCCATGATGGCTGCTAGCGATTGAAGGTGATCGCCACCGCCTTGTGCCGCATCGCGGGCAATATTGTCAAAGTTGCTGGCAACAAACACGTTGCGCTGAAATTCTGCAGTGACAACGGTTTGCCCGTCACATCCGAGGCTGTCAAACGATAGGCCGAACAGCTGATTCGCAAAAAATACCGTGTTGGTTGTGGCCGCTAAGGCATGAGCAGCCAGTCCCGTTTGTCCGGCAAAAACCTGTTGTCCAAGACCGCAACCGGGGCCGGCGTCAGCGTGTGACGTGCCGACTGATGTCAGTAACAGCGGTATCAAAAGCACAGGAATTTTTCTTTTCATCGATGACCTTTTTCCAAGAATGAATTGAGCATGGCTCTCATGATTGACCACGGAAAAGTGTGTGTCAACTATGCGTTGAGACTACTACAGCTCTAGGCTTGAAAATATTACGATCAGGTCTCCTGAAGACATTCTTAGCAGGTCAAATTTATGACGATGGCTAGGCTTTGAATGCTTGCATCCAGCCCAGTCCGTCGTCAGTGTTTCCGTTTCTGGGCTTGTACTCTGCGCCTAGATAGCCTGCCCAGCCCAGATCATCGATAGTTTTGAACAAATTCTGAAAATGGACTTCACCCAGGTTCGGTTCACCGCGATCCGGGACAGCCGCAAATTGAATATGTCCGATTGAGGGGAGATGCTTTTCGATTCGACGGCCTAAATCACCTTGCATGATTTGAATGTGGTAGCAATCAAACATGACTTTAATATTGTCTGCATCCAGTGCGCTAATGGTCTGTAAGGCTGAATCAATATTATTGAGATGGTAGCCGGGGGCATCGAAGTGGTTGAGCGGTTCAATCAGTATCTGGACATTTTTTTCTGAAGCGCGCTGACAGGCATAGCTTAGGTTTTGTCGAAACGTATTTTCTGCAGTTTCTCCCTGATCTGTAAACCCTGCCATGACATGAACGTTGCCGCATTGAATGGCTGCTGCATAGTCAATTGCTTGGTCGATGTATTCACGAGCCTCGGATTCACGTCCTGGAACAGCAGAAAGACCATTGTCGCCACCTTCAACGTTTCCTCTTTGCGTGTTGAGGCCGACCATGCTCAGCTGTGTTTCGGCCAAGGCATCGATGACATCAGACGTTGGAACATCGTAAGGAAAATGGCATTCAACAGCATGAAAGCCTGCCTTTTTAGCTGCGCGGATGCCAGCGGGTAATTCCAGTTCAGTCCAGAGAAATCCCAGGTTGGCAGAAAATTGAATCATATGAAGTTAGCAATGTTGGGTTGTAGGACGAGAATTTCGGCGTGGTGTGGCCTATCGATAGAAGAGTTTTATTTTATCAGATCTTTCGATCAGTCCCAGCTTGGCGCCCATGGTACGAGATGTTTGTCGACTATCCGGTAGTTTGCCTGCGTGAGTTTATCTATTCGCATCATATCCACATGCGATAGCGTGAAATCCAGTACGTTGAAATTAGCTTTGATGTTTTCGGTTTTAGTTGACATCGTGTTGATGCTGACTCCTTTTTGTAATATCCAACGTAGGACGATCTGTGCCGGAGTAACACCGTAGGCATGGGATAATTCATCAAACAACGGTTGCTTGAAAACGGCACCTCGAGCAACGGAACAATAAGATGCCAGCGGTATACCGGTTTCGTTAGCCGCTACTAATAATGTTGATTGATCCAGTAGGGGGTGAAACTCCACCTGGTTAGTCACTATCGGAACACTCGTTAAACTCACCGTTCTCTTTAACATTTCGGCTGTGAAATTACTGACTCCAATGTGGTCTGTCAGTCCACGCGATTGTGCTTCCTGTAACCAGACAAGGGGCTGCTCGATGTCACCATCAGCGGGAGGCCAGTGCAGCAATAGAACGTCAAGCTTATCGATTTGCAACTCCTCTATGCTGTTTACAACAGAGGAAATAAATGATGATTCGGTGTACTTATCGATAGGTACTTTACTTGTGATGAATAAATCAGAGCGAGGTATGTCCGATTGTTTTAAGACGCTCCCGACGTCGGATTCGTTTGCGTAAAGCTGAGCGGTGTCTATGGCGCGGTAGCCAATATCAAGTGCCGTATTCAAGGCGTCTTTTAATGCCTCTCCTCGTAACGGAAACGTTCCGAATCCTCGTTCAAACTGTTTCTGGAAATACAACATGACTGCTCCTTTGAAAACGGTAAATCCGCTTGGGATATCCATCTAACAATACATTGATCCACTAAGCATATCCGAAAGCGCAATGAGATTATGCCAAACGATTAGGATAGAATGATTTGTCGCCGGCCAGCCTATGTGATACCCATAAAAACCATGGATACTCAATCAGAAGATATCAGCACTCATGATGCGCTCGATGACGAACGTAATCGCTCGATTCTTATTTATGTTAACGGGCAGCTAAAACCCCGAGACCAGGCAACAGTTTCAGTCTACGATAGCGGCTTTATGTTAGGGGATGGCATGTGGGAAGGCATGCGTCTTTACGACGGCGTCTGGGCATTCTTTGATGAGCACATGGATCGTCTTTTTAACAGTTGCAAAGCGGTTTCCCTCGACATCGGAATGGATCGCGAAGGAGTCCGACAGGCAATAGCGGATACAGCGACGGCTAATGGTATGCGCACGGACGTTCATTGTCGATTGATGGTAACGCGCGGTGTGAAGGACAAGCCGTTTCAACATCCGGCATTGTCTCGCTCGGGGCCAACGGTCGTCATTATCATGGAGCACTCTAAGCCGAACCCTAATCTTCAGGGGCAGGGTATTCGCTTAGCAACCGTGCCTCAGGTCAGAGGCTTGCCGATGTCCCAAGATGCAAAATACAACTCCCATTCAAAACTGAATTGTGTCATCGCCTGTTTGCAAGCTGAGCAGGCCGGGGCTGATGAAGGACTAATGTTGGATCCGCACGGATTTGTTAATACCACTAATGCCTGTAATTTTTTTATTGTACGTAAAGGTGAAGTCTGGACATCGACAGGCGACTATTGCATGAACGGTGTGACTCGGCAGAAGGTTATCGATGTGTGCAAAGCTGATGGCATCCCTGTGTACGAAAGAAATTATTCTTTGGTGGATGCGGTGTCAGCAGACGAAGCATTTTTGACCGGTACGTTTGGTGCGCAAACGCCAGTTGCAGAGATAGACGGGAAAATCATTGGAACCGGTGATCGGCCGATAACACAACGAATACAGACTTTATATAAGACATTGATAAATGATCATGTTGCCAAAATGAGTTAGCCCGTGGAACTATTTTGATGAGGTATGGGTCCATCTTTTTACTTAATATTTAAAAGGAAAAATCATGTTCAACTTTAAATTTATCCGACCCCTTAGCACTTTGATTAGAGCGACAGCCATTGCAGCTTCACTCCTAGTCTCAGGCTCATTGCTGGCAATGGATGGCGCTGCCCGGGAAGGCGAACTGAAAGGCTTGAACCGTCATGACGTCAGCGGCACTGTGGAGTTGGTTAAGGACGGCGATGGCTATGTCATCAACTTTTCTGAAGATTTCGTTTTTGATGGTGCACCGGATCCAAAAGTTGCCCTGGGTAAAGACGGAAAATACGATTCCGGCACACTGATCAGATTGCTGGACTCCAATACAGGTGCACAGTCTTACAAAGTACCAGCCGGACTTAATCCTGATGCTTACAACGAGATCTATATCTGGTGTGAGAAGTTCGAAGTAGGTTTAGCTGTCGCAGCTATCAAGTAAGTTTATATAACCGGTCGAGCAGTCAGAACATTGCCATCATGGCTGCTCGATCTCTTTTAGTTGGCTACTCTTTAACACTGCTGATTAATGTTAGTTTTTGGCGGCATCTGCCCGCGATAATCTCGGCAGACACCATTTGGCATTTGAGTCCTGTTGGTCGGATTCTCCTGGTTATTATTGTTTGCGTCTTAGTGTGTGGGCTGTCTTATTTATGTGCCGCCAAAACGGAAGCAATCTATCAACGTCTTCGTGATTGGCATGAACACGGAAACTTGCGAATCGGAACCCTTGCGATTTCCGACATCTTATTGACTCTGGCCATCTTCTGGTTAGGGCTGTCTTTCGCACCCCAAGTCTTTTATTTGCTCTACATCACACTGTTTGATTATCTGCCTCTCCAATGGATAGCCAAATTAATGGGGCTGAACGAGTTTTTCGATCTTTTCCGCATTGAGCAAACAGACAATTTGCGGACACTCGTTACAGGTGTCATGCTGCAATCTGTACTAATATCTTCTACGCTTATCTGGTTATATAGTGCGACGGTTCGCAGAGCCAGATCTCGTCAAGCGTAATCCCACCATGTGATTAAATCTCGAATGTCATCGTCGATTGCGATGGTTCGACTACGTTGGCACCCCATTAATGAGCCCGTGTTCTGACAAATAAGACGCACGGCTCTACTTCATTCTAATTTATGTCATTCGAAGACCTAGGATTATCCAGCGATATTCTTCAAGCTGTCCATGATGAGGGATATAGCGAGCCGACGCCCATTCAGCAAGCCGCCATACCGGCCGTTTTACTGGGTAAGGACGTGCTGGCTAGCGCGCAAACTGGGACAGGTAAGACGGCAGGTTTTGTACTGCCGATTTTACAAAGACTGGCCGAATTGCCGGTCCCACCGCGACGGCCTAAATCACCCCCGCCCATCAGAGCGCTCATCCTGACACCGACGCGTGAGCTGGCAGCGCAGATTGCTGAAAGTGTCAAGATTTATGGAAAACACAAAAAATTGAAGTCCGCAGTCGTTTTTGGCGGGGTCAGTATCAACCCGCAGATAACGGCATTGCGAAAGGGCGTTGACATATTGATTGCCACACCCGGACGTCTTTTGGATCACGCAGGTCAGAGAACCTTGGATCTTTCTCAGCTGGACATCCTCGTTTTAGACGAGGCAGATCGCATGCTCGATATGGGCTTCATCCATGATGTTAAGCGGGTTCTTGCGCTGTTACCGGACGCGCATAGCCGCCAGAGTTTGTTGTTTTCGGCGACGTTTTCCAGAGAGATCAAGACGCTGGCATCCAATACGCTCAATAATCCTGAGTTAATTGAAGTCGCCCCTCAAAATGCCACTGCTGATCGGATAGACCAATTTGTGTATACGGTTGATAAGGTGCGAAAACGAGAGCTGCTCTCTGAGTTGATCGTTGAGGGCGATTGGCCGCAAGTGTTGGTGTTCACTCGGACTAAGCACGGGGCAAATCGACTGGCCGAGCAGCTCAGCAAGCGCGGGGTGCTATCTGCTGCTATTCACGGCAATAAAAGTCAAGGTGCTAGAACCCGGGCATTGGCCGATTTCAAATCAGGGTCTTTACATGTTCTGGTCGCGACCGATATAGCGGCGCGCGGTTTGGATATCGAGCATCTTCCTTATGTGGTTAACTTCGAACTCCCCAATGTTCCTGAAGACTATGTCCATCGCATTGGGCGGACAGCAAGAGCCGGTATGTCCGGTAAAGCGGTATCCCTGGTCTGTGTGGATGAGCTGAAGTTGTTGAAGGGAATTGAAAAGCTCATAGGACGCGACATACCGCGTGTGTACCAGGACGGTTTTGAGGTCGACCCGTCGATAAAGGCTGAACCAATACGAACCACTCGTAAGTCTACGCCAGCACCTGGCCAAGGACGTGGTAAGCGGGCGCGTGACAGGGCTGCTGGTCGTAAACCTTCCGTTGGTGGTGGAGGAGGAAACTCACAGCCACGCAAACGTCGCGAGGGGCGTCGCTAGCGGTGCTATCTATAGGTATCTGCTGAGCTAGCACTCGCCTGCCTGGTAATGATGCGCTTGCGTTGCTGAGCTGTATTCAGAAACGAATCGCGTTCAAGAGCCACCATTTTTTTCTTGAAGGGATTATTGCGGTGTCTTGTGACGATGATGTAGACCCCGGATGCGATTCCGGCTATGCCGATGAGACACAGAAACTGCCACGTTGCCTGGGCTACTGAATTTTCAGTGATTGCATAGACAAAGCCCAGACCAAACAGAAAAACACCGAGACCGTAAAGGAGCAACCCTAGCGCAACTTGCCTGATCTCATAGAGGTTCCGGAGCTGTTTTTTCTTTATTGCACTTTGCTGCTTTTTATTTTTGGGGCTTTGCAGTTTTCTTTCTCGGGCAGCGACGCGCTCATTTGAGAAACTCAATGAGGCAGGGAGATAATCCTTAAAGAGAAAACGGCTAACGATTTTGCCGTTTTGTTCGGTTGTACGCTCAAAGCCGAAACGGTAAAGCAAGCCACCAAGAACAATAAGCCCACAAATCAGCCAGATCCAGGGAAACCCTGATAGGCCGGCGTCTCCGTTTATTGCGTGTTCCATTTGCTTCCGTTACTCGATTTATCTGTCCATGCATTCCATTTGGGGGACCGGCGCACTGCCGATAAAGCGCGAATTCATCGTCAGAATATAGTCACCCAGTTGTTAATTCTGCTACACACTGGGCACAGACGCAACGGCTCAATGGGTGTTAGCCGAATAGGGCTGGCTTAGAGCCTCTCGTCATGCATAAAATTGCGTGCTAATACTGATATATACGGGACTGCGAACAGTTATAGTTGGGGCAATTCCGTGAGTAGATATTCTCGAGTTTTCAACAAAGGCAGCGCTTATGTCACACACCCAACTGGACCTTGGCACCATCAGCAATATTGATGTCATCGATCAATTCCTGGATGTTAAAAATCAGTTTGTCGTCGACGCTGGTTGTGGTGCTATGGGTTTGTCCAGGGCTTTGGCAAAACGCGGCGCTAGCGTATTGGCTATCGATCCGGACCCGGTGCAAGCACAGATTAATGAACAAGCTGACGTTGTTGCAAACGTGGGATTCGCACGGTCAGGTGCTGAAGCCATCCCTGTAGAGTCTGGATCCGTTGATGGCGTGTTTTTTTCGTACAGCCTGCATCATGTACCGTCTGAACTATTCCCGGCAGTATTTGCTGAGATTGCGCGGGTGCTGAAACCTGATGGATTTATTTATGTCATGGAGCCAGTCGCTGCCGGCGAGCTGAATGAGGTTATGCAAATGTTCCATGATGAGCGGGCGGTACGTAAAGCGGCTCAAAGGGCCTTGGATACATTAGCTATTCCTCAATTTGCGCAGATCAAAGAAATGACTTATGAAATTCCTATCAGTTACGACTCATGGGAAGACTTTGAAAGTCAGTACGTTAGTTCTTCTTACAACACGCAAAGTTATACGGCTGAGGATGTGCAAAATGACGCGGTAAAGTCGCGTTTTCTAAAACTGGCTGAAGCGAAAGATTACCAATTTAAAAGCCCGGTGAAAGTCACCTATTTACGTGGGTATAAAGGCAATATCGTTGGAGTGTAGAGCCACATACTTCCCGGTATTTTGACTTGACGTTTTTTTATTAAAAGTCTTATGACAACACAAACTATCACACGTATTGATGTTTACGTCGTTAAAACAGCCCTAGAAACACCGTTTGCGTTTTCACAGGGCTGGGTGCATCAGCGTGCCGCTACGCTTGTTCGAATTACCACTGATTCTGGTATTGAAGGTTGGGGTGAAGCGTTTTCGCAAGGACTTGAACCACCGGAAATCGCAGCTGCGGCAGTTTCCCATGCGCTCTCACCCTTGCTCCTAGGTAAGAATGCATTGAGTCCGTCTGTACTTTGGACTGCCATGTACAACCAGACAAGAGACCACGGAAGAAAAGGGTCTGTTATGTCAGCAATCAGTGCAGTGGACATGGCTCTTTGGGATATTTGTGGCCATGCCTATGGTGTCCCTATTAAATCTTTACTCGGCGGAGCCTTTCGCGCATCTGTTCAACCTTATGCGACGGGGTTTTATCGTTTGAAAGGACAGGGCGAATCACCCCGGCTTGCGGAAGAGGCGCTGCGCCACAAAGAAGATGGATTCACCGCTATGAAAATCAAACTGGGCTTTGGTGTGAGAGATGATCTGCAGGTGATGGAGTCCATTGGGGAGGCCTTAAGTGATCCTGATATAGAACTCATGGTCGATGCTAATCATGCCTACGGACGAAAAGATGCGATTCGACTGGGACGTGGGCTTGAACACTACAATTTACGGTGGTACGAAGAACCCGTCGTTCCTGAAGACATTGATGGCTATGCCATGCTAAGACGCTCTTTAGATGTTCCGATTGCGGGCGGTGAGAACGAACATAGCGGTTATGGATTTAACGGATTGTTTCGTCAGGACGCTATTGATGTCGCTCAGCCTGACCTGGGTTCTTGCGGTGGTTTTACAGCTGCCAGAGACATACTGGGAATGGCGCAAGCCAATGGCATTATGGTGAACCCGCACGTTTGGGGAACGGCAATCGCACAGGCGGCCTCGCTACAGTTCATTGCAACCATACCGGTAGCTCATCACTCCTTGTTTGGTGTTGAACCTATTCTGGAATACGATTTGTCAGATCATCCGTTTCGTCGGGATTTAATCAATAAGCCTTGGATAATGCAAGACGGACGTGTTTCAATTCCGGACGATCCCGGCTTGGGTATTTCTATCAACCTTGATACCGTGGAACGTTTTTCTACGGATCATAAGAGCCATCAATTACCATGATTTCCTGCGGTATCGATTGGGGTTCTTCAACGTTTCGAGCCTACCGATTTAATGAGCGTTGCGATGTCATTGATAGCGTTTCTACATCTGATGGCATTCGGAATCTCTCTTCTGATGATGAACAATTCGAGCAGGTATTGTTTGAGAAAGTCGGTGCCTGGCTGAATAAAGATGATGTCGTTCTATTATCCGGAATGATCACCAGTCGCGCTGGATGGAAAGAAACTCCTTATCTGGAATGTCCCGTGGATGTTCGGACCTTAGCAAACCATGCCGTTGAGCATCGGATGCGTGGAGTTAAATTGCGTTTTTTACCCGGTTTAAAACAAGTCATGCCCGCTGCAGATGTCATGCGAGGTGAGGAACTTCAACTGTTAGGTTCAATGGGAGAACATGAAAAAGTAACAGCCATTCTGCCCGGTACACACTCCAAATGGGCGTCATTAGAAGGTCCTGTTTTAAACGGTTTTCGAACAATCATGACGGGTGAATTGTTTGAATTGGTTCGTCATCAATCGCTAGTGGGTGCGATTGCCAGCTCGATAAATATAGAGCAAAACGATTTTCTGTCAGGTGTCAGCGAAGGGTTTAAAACCGACTCAATCGTTGCTGATATGTTTGCATTACGTTCAGCAGTGCTTCTGGAAAAGTTAAACAGCGACGAAGTACATGCCAAGCTTTCGGGAATGTTAATTGGACATGAAATTCGTGAAGGTCTTAGCTTGATGGGCTCGGTGAAGAAGGTCATGTTAGTGGGAAATGACACCTTGTGTACTTTGTATGAGTTGGCCTTTAATCACTTGGGAATTGACGTGGCTAGAGCCAACGACATAGCTGCTGTCAGCGGCTTTCGTCAAATAGCATTGAAATACGCGCAACAGAGAGTAAATTCGTGAGCATGATTCAGGACAAATGGCGCCGCGCTTTTTCGCAGTTGCCGCTTATTGCAATTCTTCGTGGCGTTACTGATGCAGAAGCCATTGAATTAGTGTCTGTACTGATTGATAAAGGATTCCGATGTATAGAAGTACCTTTGAACTCACCGGATGCCCTTAAGACGATTGAGCTACTCGCTAAAGAATTTGACGGTGATATTGTCATTGGCGCTGGAACAGTTTTGTCGGCTGAGTCGGTCGCCGCAACCGTTGATGCTGGAGGTACGTTAATCGTTGCCCCGAATCTTGACTTACAGGTAGCGCAGGCGGTGAGCGAACATGATTGCGTTTATTGTCCTGGTGTTGCGACACCTAGCGAAGCGTTTAGCGCTATTAATCTAGGAGCTGCGGCACTTAAACTTTTTCCAGCTGAAATGATGGGGCCTTCGGTTGTCAAAGCATTGCGCGCAGTACTGCCCCCGGAGACGCTTCTTTTACCGGTAGGTGGAATAACCCCGGATACCATGTCCGACTATTTTAAGGCTGGCGCTAACGGGTTTGGATTAGGATCAGGCTTGTATAAGCCAGGTAAGTCATTAGGCGATATTTCAAACGATGCAGGCGATTACGTCGCTGCTTGTGAAGGGCATTAGGGCCAATGCTCTTGTCAGTCATCACACTGGTTTCGTTTTGGCGGTTCATTCTTGTTGAATTTATAAATTCGGATAGCGAGGTCACTTATGAACTATGAATGTTTTGATGTCAGCGTCGAGGAGCATGTTGCTCATATCCAGTTGTCCAGACCTGAAAAACGAAACAGTATGGTGTCCTCCTTCTGGAAGGATCTACCGGAGATTGTCAGTTCCCTAGACGCCAGCGGCGAAATCCGGGCAATTGTTATCTCATCGACTGGGCCGCACTTTACTTCGGGCATTGATTTGTCATTACTGTCAAATTCGGCGGGCAACGAGGAATTACAAAGTACTCAACATCGCGCTGGACGGTTTTATCATCTAGTGAAAAGGCTGCAAGACAGCTTCTCCAGTTTTGAACACGCGCGTGTACCTGTGCTTGCGGCTGTTCAGGGTGGTTGCATTGGTGCCGGTGTCGATCTTGTCAGTGCTTGTGATATGCGATATTCCACAAAGGATGCTTTTTTTACTATTCAGGAAACCAACATTGGAATGACCGCTGATGTCGGTACGTTTCCGCGCCTATCGCATTTAATGCCTGATGGGGTTGTTCGTGAGCTGGCCTATACCGGTCGGCCACTCAACGCTGACGAAGCATTGCAATGGGGCCTGGTAAACGCCGTTTTCGATTCTCAGGATGAATTACTAAAGCATGTCATGGGCATTTCGAAGCAAATTGCCCTGAAAGCGCCGTTGGCAGTACACGGGTGTAAAAAAATGATCCTGCATTCCAGAGACCATACGGTTGCAGATACGCTCGATTATGTAGGCCTTTGGAACGCCAGCTTTTTAAATCATCAGGAAATCATGGAGTCAATGGTGGCTCTGAAAGAGAAACGCAAACCAGAATATGCGTCACTACCGGCTATTGATGCTGATGATGCCGAGTTTAAGCTTCCATGATGTACGGTGAGGTAGCAATCAATGGCTAGTTCTTCAAGTACTAATAAAACGGTGCCCAGCAAAGAGTCACCAAAGCAGTTTATTGATCAGTTAGAGCATGCTGTTCGTAAAGCAGATGCAGAATTTCTATTGAGCTGGTTTGAAACAACAACAGGTTTTCCACCGGTAATGTGGGGGCCGTCCATCATCGGCTTTGGTCGATACCATTATCAGTACGAGAGTGGCAGACAAGGTGATTCTCTCATCACCGGTTTTTCACCCCGGAAATCAAATATGTCCATCTATATCATGCCTGGATACCAGGATCTGACTGAACCCTTGTCACGATTGGGTAAACACAAAGCAGGTGTGTCGTGTTTGTACATCAACAAACTGGCCGATATTGATATTGTTGTTCTAGAAGAAATAGTCAGGCACGGCATGAAGTACATGAGTGAGAACTACCAAACATGGGATCGGTAAGAATGAATCTGGAGCCCCTATGCGCGTTCACTCTTTCTCCTTGTGTGGGTTGTAAGCACAACTTGGTTGGGGCGTTTTATGAATGACGAAGAAAATTCAGCGCACTTTCACTCAGCGACTGAAGGCAATGTCGTGCCAGAGATCAGCTGGCGGCCGGCCGACAGTATTATGCGGCTATCCAGACTCGGCTCGTTCCATCAATCACGACTGTCGTTTATGCGTATCTTAACGCGGCGTATGAAACGGGATAACTGGCAGTTCTCACGCCCCCAGTTTTCAATTGATGATCAGGGTGTGGGCCATGCGCTCTATACGATGCAGGGACCTGAAAGAAGCTACACGCTGGTTGCATTCTCACACGATTTGCCCGATGAACAAAGATCGGACCGGGTCATTGCAACTGCTTGGGATGCCACCTTTGCGCTTTTTGACGGGGTACCTTCATCGGATGATATTGCCAGGCTTTCGGCTAACGTACCGGGGCAAGAGTCAGGAAGAGTAACTCAGTCTGAATTAACTCTGTCGCGTGCGAACCGGTCAGTTCGCCTGTGGGAACACGTTGTAGCTTCGTTATCCGAGGGACGTCAGCCTGACGTCGATTTGATTGATGAGGTTGGCTATCTAATGCGAACCACAGCTGTCTACGGCTCGGGAAAATTTGGCGCTGTTGATCGCTCCCGAATAGCTGCTCGCGAAGAACTGAGCGCACCTTTTCAAGCTGAGATGTTAACGGTTTATCTGATCAGAACTTTTGTCCGTGACCTCGTTCAGCATGCTGCTGATTGTCGGGGTGGGAAAAATAGTATTCAGTTGTCTGCTGATATTGCTCGTCGCTTGGGTGTCGGAAATTCAACCGGCCTTGGAATGGCACCTTTTCTCATCAATCATCCAAACCTTTTCAACAATTGGATTGTCGTCAGAGAAGAGGCGCTAAAACGCGTGAGGCAATTGCCTGATGCAACGCCCACAGACATAAGCAATTTTTTGCAAAAGCTCGCACAAGTCCAATTGTCTTTTTCTCTGTGGACCAGTGAGCACCCGATACAAGCTCAGAAGATAATCGAAATTAAAACGGATGTTGCTTTGTTGTTGGAGCACGTTAACACGATAGATCTGAGTGCTGAATATCCCTGGAATCGTCTCTATCACTGGTCCGTAGAAAAATTAGGCTTAGAAGCTCAAGAGTGTCTGGTGTCTTTGATGCTTGAACCGTATGCCTCTTTGGTAGATGGGCTGGAAGACTGCATGTCGGCGCCGCAAGATGGTCCAGCGCGCATAGATGGCAGCATGACGCTTGCGACGCTCAGTAAACTGATCCACGAAAACTACGCGTGGGCTTTGTCACTGGATTGGAATCAAGCAGGGCAGAACGCGAGGGCGTGGTATGTGTCTGAAGAAAAGCTGGAACCCCGTCTGGGTGAACGATTTGAGGAACCTATCGCGGATTACGAGCAACCTTTAGCACCTGCCAGGGATGTCGTCGCACTAAACCAAAAAATTAAAGTACTCCCCGGCAAGACCTTGCTTGCAAAATTTCTACTTGATAACCCTGAACATCGTTACGCTGCCCGGCGAGTTCAGCTGACATCGCAAGCTGATTATTCTGAAATTCGCGACAACACCATTGGTGCTGAGTTAGTACCTTTCGATATGTTGCGTTGCAAGCTTTCGTTTTTCGGGGCCACGCATTTTGATCCACGTTCTGACAGGTGGCTGCGAATTTGTTTGTACGGTAATGCACCGTACCCTGAGGAGCTTGCTGCTGGCGACGGCGATACATGGGTCTATCCACCCTTGAATGTAAAGTCATGATCAGCACACGTCCAGTCATGACTTGTCCGAGCCAGCTATGATTTTATCGGCGAATGAAGCTGCATCACTAACAAAGTTAGCGATGCGCGGCGTAGGCTATTCCTGGGGCGTGTCAGAAGAAAGTGCGCTCGTTATGTCTTGGCTGACGCAACAAAAAATGCCAGCTCTTCAAATTGTATGCGATATTCTTGAGTGGACAGACCAACAAGATAATCATCAATTAGAGGTTGATGACACGGCTTCTACATTTTTTAATGGGTCTGAACTTACTTGCCCACTAATGGCAGGTGTTGCTATTAATGATTTTTCTTATCGTCTTAACGAGGGCGGTACCTTGCAACTGCAAAACGTCGCCAGCCCTTTGTTGGTTTTCCCGTTTATAGCCAGTGTTTCTCAATCACTCGATATCGGTATACGGGTTCGATGGTCAACGGAACAGGTAATAGTAAGGTCAAACAGGCTGATCGCAGATGTTTCCAATGAAGCCATAGTTAATAAACTAGGCAAGGTCGAGCGAGTAGAAACGCTCATGTTGTCAAAAGTGGCCCCAGCAGATGGTAGCTCTGAGATCGGAACTAACGAATCTCTTACGCCTGAAGAAAGCAGCACTGGTCTTCATGTCGAAAGAGCGGGTGCTGTTGATTCGACATTCCTAGATCGTCGTGTCTGTGCTGATGCCGATTGTTTAGAAAAACTGCGAG
>CAZCKD010000004.1:0-18191 GCA_964498925.1 uncultured Granulosicoccaceae bacterium | reverse complement strand
TTCTCGACAAGACAAATTGGTAAGACGTCACTGCAAGTGACAGAACTCGGTATTGGTTGTGCGGCTATGGCGGGTAATCATCGGCCCGTTGACGATGCAGATATCGCCGGTGCTATTGAAGAAGGGTTAGAGCAAAACATACGTTTTGTCGATACAGCACCGTTTTACGGATTTGGTCGATCAGAGCATTTTCTTGGCAGGGGCCTGCGTCATCTGGATGAGTATGTTCTATCGACTAAGGCAGGGCGCTTGTTGGTGCCCGGTTACACGAAAGAGCCCGTCGCTGCTGAATGGCCGGGTAGTTTTCCATTTCACCCGGTATACGACTATAGCTATGCAGGTGTTATGCGCTCCTACGAAGATAGTTTGCAACGTTTGGGTGTCAGTCGTATCGATATTCTTTTGTTACACGATATTGGTGCCATGCAGCATGGAGAAGAAGCCAACAAGCCGTTGTTCGCGGATGCGATGTCAGGTGGTTATAAAGCTCTAGACGAACTTCGACGAAACGGAGATATCAAGGCCATTGGTCTGGGTGTCAATGAACGCGAAGTGTGTATTGAAGCCATGGAGCATGGTTACTGGGATACGTTTTTGTTGGCAGGCAGATACACCTTGTTAGAGCAACAGCCCATGCATGATTTGTTTCCAGCATGCGAGAAGGTGGGAACATCAATCATTCTTGGTGGACCTTACAACTCAGGCATTCTCGCCGGTGGAGATACTTGGAATTACGCTCAAGCGCCGAATGATGTTGTTGAAAAGGCCAAGGCAATCAAGCGTGTCTGCGATTCACACGGTGTGCCTTTACAAGCAGCAGCTTTGCAATTCCCACTGGGATCCTCACTTGTCTCTTCGATCATCCCGGGTCCGAGGTCGAAATCGGAGATGCAAGACAACATTAAGTGGTTTAATCAATCAATCCCTGAGAGCATGTGGTCTGATTTACGGAATGAAGGTTTGATCGATTCGGAAGCGCCGATACCCGAAGTCAAGTGAGTTTATGAGTGGTGAATTACCACCACTCCGAATAGCAACACATATCAACCGGTCGAACGTGTGGTAATCGCTTGTCTCAGATTTGGCGTTGTCCGTTACTCCGGTTGTACCAAGAAGGTAAGTGTATCCTGATAATTTCCAGGCTGAGCAGAATTGAATGCAGCTGGAGTGACTGTTACCTGAAAAATGGCATTCGTGGTGCCGTTACAATCTATGCTTCGACCATCACCTATCAGGCCGTTAATGGCGTTGTTGTAAACGACGGGAGTTGAGTACGTAGTAATCCAGTCTAGAGAGTAAGGAATACTTGTAAGAGTCTGCGGGGATTGAAGTTGGAAGCTTCCGTTGCTAGTGGTAATAAGTAAGTTATAAGAACCGGTGGAAGAGAATATACAAACAGCATCCGCATTAACTTGATTATTAATTAGTACGCCACGTGTACCCATAAAAAGGTCATCGACTTTAGTAATCAAAACGGCTTCTTGTTTGATAATGTTAATTATCGAAGTGCCTTCAGAACTACTGCCTAGCGTACCGTCAGTCGCGGCTGATGCATTTGCTGGGAGAAAAACAGCGAAGACAACAACGAAGATGGAGAGCGGCCTTACCAACTTAGTCTTAATTCTATGCATCATGCACGGTGTATCCAGAGTACTTTGTTGAAGCGTGGAAACAACTTATATGCCACTAAGTTTATGCATGCTGTACAGTCGCTTTTCATTTTTCGTCCTGTTATTTGAGCCTTAAGTAGGATAATTCCTTGTGTGAAAAATGATGCTTGAAAAGTGGTGAAATAATTACTTATTGCATGCTTGCTATTAGGCGGAACTAGTAACTAAACCGTTTTTGGCTCCATCGATATACACATTTTGGGCTTATCATAATAGCGTTATATAACTTTGAGACGAGGAACAAACGTTTTCCAACTGGGGTAAATATTAGGAATATTTGACACTATCAATAGTTGGTTTGCGCACTGTGTCTAAACAATGTTGAGGATGCATACCATCAAATATTATTAACTAAAAAATGGGTTATTAATACAATGATGGATTGAGCGTGTAGCTCAGTAGACCCATGAGCACTTTCATAGGTGTCATCAGTATTTTAAATATACTGAATAAAAACTGATGGATGAAACGGCAATGGCGACCGTAACTCTTTTATTATGCTGAGGTGTAATGCCAAGAATAATGGGCAGAGTATTGTCTCACGCATAAGAGCTGACATCGAATACGATGATGATGAGTACAAGGAGATGACTTCGAGTCTGGTTGTACCAGACCGGGGTGCCGCTGAGTATTGGCTAGATGGGAGAGAGCATCAATACCAATGAGCCTTTGTATATGCCAGGCATTGCGTAGTCGAGATCGGGCTTACTGACGCGCAGTTTCAACATGAAGTTAGGACTTAGTCCACAACCGAGTTGCTGATTGAAGTAATAAGCATTTCTGGAAGGAACGCCCGGGGAGAGTATTTCCCCGCCTTGGATTCTGCCGTATTTCTGCCAGTAAACCGTATAGGCAACACCTTCTATTCCATTGGAGAGTTCGAAGTCTACTGATCGGCCCTGGTTATAGGCAGTAATTCGGAATCCTACCTCTTGTGTTTGTGTCCACGCACAAACCGGAGATTCTCTTTCCCAATAGGAGGCAAACGGCGACCATGTGCCAAGGTGCAGGTTACGTTCAAAATCAACACCTGTGGCGTGTGCCGTGCGATAAAAGCCGGTCAGAAGAAATAAGACTACCATTATCCATCGGGCATACCGATGTTGGTACCTTTCACTACTCAATGTCGTCTCTCAAGATGTCAGTATTTTCAATTACTCGGGTTGTACGAGTAATGTCAGAGTATCCTGATAATTTCCAGGCTGCGCACTATTAAAAGCGGCCGGCGTGACGGTAACCTGAAAGATAGCGTTGGTAGTGCCGTTGCAATCTATGCTTCGTCCATCGCCGACAAGGCCGTTGATGGAACTGTTATAAGTGACTGGTGTGGAGTAGGTTGTTATCCAATCTAAAGAGTAAGCGATGTCTGTTGTTGTGTCTGGAGATCTAAGTTCAAACTCTCCATTGGCCGTTGTGATCAGCAGATTATAAGTCCCTGTAGAAGAGAAAACACAAACAGCATCCGCGTTCACTTGGTTGTTATTGAGTACACCGCGTGTACCCATGAACAAGTCGTCAACCTTGGTGATCATGACGGCTTCCTCTTTGATAATACTGATTATCGAGGTGCCTTCAGAACTTGCGCCCAAGTCTCCATCTGTTGCAGCTAGTGTGTTTAGTGCAACAACAGATATCCCTGCTACGGCAAACATGCCCAGCAAGAGACGTCTTAATTTCATTTTAAATGAAATAAATTGCATACACTAAGTATCCTAGGAAAATACAACTGCCCCATGGCTAACAACTAATATGCCATTGGGTGGGTTGCTTTCAGTGCGTGGTTCTCAGTTTCGATCTATATGAGTTATGTCTGTCTAAGTGGATAGTTGGACGCGCAAAAAAGGGCGCTGGAATCCGAGCCTAAACCCGCATTCCAGCTAACCCGGTAACAAAGAGGGCTAACATCCATGTTAGCCCGCAGTGCTAGATAAACTTACTCAGGTGTTACAAGAAGAGTCAGTGTATCTGTGTAGCTGCCTGGATCTGCAGCGTTGAAGTCAGCAGCTGTGACTGATACTTCAAAGTTAGCGTTAGTTACACCGTTACAATCAGTAGCTGTAGAGTTACCCAGCATGCCAGTCATAGCAGTTGCATAAACAGCAGTTGCAGTGCTTGCACCAGCAGTCCATACTACGCTGTAAGGAATGTCAGTAGTTGTGTTCGCATCATCAAGATCGAAAGAACCGTTAGCTGAAGTGATAGTGATGTTGTATCCGCCAGTTGAAGAGAATACGCAAACATCATCGTCGCCTGTAGCAGTAGCAGTCAGGTTACCGTGTGTTCCTAAGTTGATGTCGTCAAGCATTGTGATCTGAACAACGTTGTCCTTAGAGATCTGGATGATACTTGTACCTTCTGAAGTACCGCCCAAGTTACCGTCGGAAGCTGCCATTACTGAACCAGACAGAGTTGCCAAAGAAGCGATCATTGCTACGCGAAATAATTTCATTTTATATACCCTTTAAGTGATTAATCAGAAAATAATTGTTATTGTTATTTACTGCTTTTGCTTAATTTACTACTTAGATACTACTGTCGTACTTGGAACTGCAATCCCTCGTGAAGAGGTGATATTTGAGTTATCGTTTAAGTAGGCATCCAACTTAACTGTTATTTAAACAGTGTTAATGACTGCATCTGCGACAATGTATTTAACGGGCAGACAATGCATGATCTTGCATCCACTTTCGTCAGTTTGTTAACCGATTCTCGGAACTAACCTGTTTTATCCTGCACGTAGTCATTAAACGTGACCGATTCCGCGTTAAGAAAGCAGTGAACCCAGCGATAAAGGTTTTAGCCACTTCACAAATACTACGACGTAGTGACTGAATGGCCTTGTATAGAGGAGTAAAAAACGCGTTGATTAAGTTCAGCGGGTTACTGAAAACAAAGATTGGTTCACCAAAATCTGCTTTCAGTGGTCTATCTCTAGCTCGGCGCAGTTCACATTTATTGCGGAATAGTGCTTGCAAGCATGTGGCTACGGTCATTCACTCACATGTACGGAGCTAAATTTTGTTTCACTATCGATTTCCTCGAAGGCTCGCGACCGCATTTATCGCTGCGATCGCGTGTTGGGCATATACAGGGACTGCCCACGCTCAGATATCTGTCAGTAAGTCAGTATTAGAGTTTAATGAAGACAACTTAATACAAGACGTAGATGTCGTGAATACCGGCGACTACAAGATATTTCTAAATCTGACAGTAGCCAGAATTAAAAACCCTCAGTCTAATAATCCAGAACGCATCGAATTGACGGATCCACGAACATCACCGGTCATCGTCAGTCCTAAACAAGTGTTGGTGCCGCCTGGGCAGAGAAAACGTGTACGCGTCATCATGCGTAAAGCACCAACTAAAAGAGATGCTATCTATCGATTAGCTGTTAAGCCGTTTACTGGTGCGGTTCAAATCGAAGATGACCGACCTGCTGATCAAACATCATCTGCTATCAAGGTATTGCTTGGGTACGATGTCTTATTAGTAGCTAGGCCAAAGAATGCGGTAGGCAAGTTGGCTGTAAAGCGAACAAGCAAGGCTATCTACTTTAAAAACACTGGCAATACGAATGTTCTTTTAAGGCGTATGCAGCAATGTAATGCTGACGGTAAGGATTGTGATGATCTGCAACCTAATCGAATCTACGCCGGTGAGGTATATAAGGTGAAGCTACCGAAACAGGGAAGTGCTAAAAAATACCCCATACAGGTATGGCAGGCGGTCGGCCTTAAAAATTCCAAGAAGACGTACTAGCTAAAACTATTTAACAGTTCTGCACGTGAGTGGAGCGTCCAGTACCAACATTGCTTGGTCATCAGCTTGGGGAGCGATAAAAACGCAGTTAGGTTTTCCTGTTCTAACTACGGTTAATCGTTCCCCGGGCTCTACTTCTGCTTGGATGAATCCGTCGCCATCCACCAATACCGGGTTCCTATCTCTGGGAACGAATCCATTTGTGACAGGTTCCCCGTTTTCATCGTCAATGCTGGCGATCAGAAAAATTTTAAATACGACATCCGTCGTAATCCGGTAGACAGCGCCGGGAAACACCGTAAATCTGAATTCGTTTTCTTCCAGCGCGGACGTGATTGATGTCCTTGGAATGATCTTTACCGTATATTCCCGCAACGGCTGTAATCCAAGAAATTTTATTTCCCCTGTTCGGACTACACCTAATTTCAGATTGTTGACATAGACGTCAAAGATCTCTTCGCTTTCCTCGCCCCTGAGATGGATGATAACCCCGGACTGACCGATGTCTGTGCCACCCATGGCGAAACCACGATTATCGATACCAAGATGTGTGCTGATACGAAAAGCGCTATTTCGTGTACTTTGATCTGCCTCGATACTATTCCAATCAGAATTGAACGCTGCAAGGTAATTCTTATCTTCTATCTCAGCGCTGATTCCGAGTGCTTCTGTCTTCTCTTCCAATTCTGATCGGATGTCAGCATCCCAGATAAGCGGATTCTTGGGATGTGAGTTCACGTTATGCGTGATAAATGCGAGATGTGTAGCATCGTCGTCGCCAGGAACTTTACGAAACTGCAAGCCAAAATCAGATCGACCTCTCGCCTCATCCGTACTTGCGACAAAGCCAATACCAAATGTTTCTCCCGTATTGTCTTTTTGATACTCCATACTGAGATTAATTCTGAACGTGCCTCGTCTATAGAGTAAGCGTTTTACGTCAACGCTAAACTCTTCAACAGATTTTCGATCTTCCGGCGTGATCCCAACAGTTCTCTTACTGAATCGCGCATTGACGGCGGTCTTTCCGAAAGTGCGAGTCCATGATCCTGTGTACTGAGTGAATGCCTCTGGCAAGACTTCCTGCAGAGATGGATCCTGAAATAAGATCGCGTCGGCGTCAAACCAGCTGGCACTGAGATTCAGCGAGAGTAAAGGGCTTACGAATCCTAGTCTTGCAGTACCTGCCCGGATGTCTTCTGATCCACGAGCTATCGATAATTGAAAAGAGAGCTCACGACCCAATGCCAAGTATTGGGCTTCGCTTATCGCAATATCGTTTAAACCAATTACCCCTAGTCGCCAAGCGGATTGATCGGATAGCCTTCTTGATACGGCCATGCCGCCCAGAGAGATATCAGCCAGCTTTGGAACGACATCGTCGTCTTCAAACTCTACCGGCGAACCAAACGTTAAACCAAAAACAGTTTCACCTCGTGGTGGAATGTTGGTGCTTTTAGTAAACAATCGCGTTTCAGAGCGTATACCTGTGACCGGGTCGATAATTCGAATTTCAACTTCATAGGTGCCGTTGGGCAGAGACCGGGTGTTCAATGCCTGGTTGCCCGCGCCGTAACTCTCAGAAATATAAGCTCGCTCATTAACGACCATCAGAACTTGTGATCGTCTGGGTAAATAGACAGACAGCACTGAACTGAACGCATCATCCAAATCGACTCGCGTACTCAGCGAGCTCTCAAAGCTGGCACCGATGATGTCCAGGTTCCCGACCGTAGCTCCGGAGTCGTAAGAAAAGGTACCTGCCGATAAGGCGTTCTTGTTGTATAGATGCTGCAAACGCGCAGTCCGTAATCGCGTGTGACGAGATCGCGTGTTGTAATCGAGCTCGGTCACAATATTGCCAGAGCCGTAGCTGGAGATACTGTGGGTTGCAATATCCATTGAGTACTCGCCATCGCTGGTGTCTGATGACAAGAAATCTAGAGACAGAATGGACGTGATCTTTTCATCGGGCGGTGGCAGAAACTTCGCCTCATCGGACGTTTGAACAGTCTGTAGTGATGACTCAAGATACAGATCAAGCACCAGTAAATCAGAGTTGTAAATGATGGCCACTGGATCAGCCTCAACTTGGCCACATCCTTTAGGCTCATCCTTCGAGTAGCAGACCAGACGCCCGTTAGTCGGGTAAGTCTCCCTGAGAAGCAGTTTTAGTCGCTCTGGTGTTCTGATGTCCTCCAACAACTCGACCAGCTCATCGGGCTCTTCAAACGTCAATGTTTCGGCGTCTGCAGTGACTAATGCGCTACCTACGTTGCGTTCGTTGTAGCGGACTGTAACCACAAGGGTTTGTGCATCCATCAATGATTCGAAACCTTCCGGTATCGCGTCACTGACTCGCATTTTTGGTTTTTCTTGTTTTTCTTCTTCTTGTGCGTGTGATGGAACTGGGGACACAGCCATCAACAGCAGTACAGCCGCAATTATCTTGGCAGCGTATTGGGCTGTGGTAAAAAATTGTTTTGAAGTCCGACGGATAGCGAACAAGGCTGTCATTCTCAACGCAAACAGATATCCGGATGAACGACCCGCTCGAAGAGCAGTAGCAGGTTACAAAAGAGTTCTTAAGAGTGTAGTTCAGGAATATCCGGGCGGTGAGCCAACAAGTATCACCGTAATGGTTAATTCGCTTTCTATTTTAGTGCTTCGAGGTAGGCCGCTTTAGCGTGAATGTCGGTTGTGTCGAAAAGAGGGACATCGGTATGGTGTTGTTGGATGAGCAGGGTGATTTCTGTACACCCCAAAATGACCGCCTCAGCGCCTTGATCGGACAGGCTCTGAACGATGCTGATATAGATCTCTCTGGATTCTGGACGCACAATGCCAAGGCATAGCTCCTCGTAGATGATGCGATGCACCGCGCTCTGATCATCTTCAGATGGCACGATCACGTTGAGATCGTGTTGTTCCTGCATTCTTCCTTTATAAAAACTGTCGCTCATCGTGAAACCGGTTCCGAGCAATCCGATATTTTTATAGCCTGCGGCTTTTATCGCCAGAGCCGTCGGGTCAACAATATGTAGCAGTGGAATTGTCACGTCGGACAGGGTTTCTGATGCCACCTTATGCATGGTATTGGTTGCGATCAGTAAGAAATCTGCACCAGCCAGCTCGAGTGATTTTGCTGCAGTGTTCATTAATTGCCCGGCGCTTGCCCAATCCCCACGATGTTGAAAGGATTCGATTTCAGCGAAGTCCAGGCTGTTAAGAAGAATTCTTGCGGAATGCAGTCCACCCAGTTCGGCTTTGATTCCTTCGTTAATGGCGCGGTAGTAGAGTAGGGTTGATTCCCAGCTCATTCCCCCGATGATGCCGATAGATTTGCTGATGTGCGCGTTCATAGTTATGAAAGAATTGAAGCCTTATTGAAATAATATCCGTTAGAGGACGCCCATCTCAATGCTACGATCGTCTTTGAGCATATCCAGCACAACATCTGAGCGAACCTCACCGATATCCGGGTGCGTCAGTAGCTTTCCATTGATGAGGTTTGAAAGATCTTTTAGATCTCTGACTCTTACATGCAGTAAGTAGTCAGCATCTCCGGTCTGTTTTAGTGTCCTATAGGCAACGCTCGATGACCTGCACCGGGTGAAGCGACTCTTTAACCGATAAGTCGAGAAACTGTTCGCTACAACTAAATCCATTGGTTACCACCACAGATTCATCACTAGCACTGTTTATTGCAGGCTTTAGTTTTCTGTCAAACAGCTTTTTTGCTACCGGTCGGGTTTGTGTGCGCATGCCGTATGTGCCAGCCATTCCACAGCATCCACTATCAGGTTCTATAAGAGATTCAAAGCAGCGTTGCATCCATAGTCTATCGTGCGAGCTAGCAGACGATTTATCATGGCAATGAAGATGCATCACTCCGTTTTTGAGCTTTGCTGTCGGACGGATTTCGTGCTGTTCTAAGAAGGCTGTTAGTGTCAGGGTTCGTTGTTGGATCTGTTGCATAGCGAGGGTATCCAATACCCGCTTTGATTCATCTTGAAAGACCGAAAGACAAGAAGGCTCCAGCACGATGATGTTGGCATTGTCTGGAACTTGCGGATACCAATTTTCTGTGATGTCTATCAGTTGTTTCTTTGCTTGGTCCAGAAAACCGTATTCATAAAGAGGCCGACCACAACAGAAGTGCTGCCTCGACACAGCAACGCGAAAGCCACATGTCTTTAGTACATTAACAGCGCTAATTAATAATTCGGGTCGGTAGTACGTGTTTACGCTGTCTGTCCAAAGCACGACTGACGGGTGTTGGTCACGTCCAATCCAGTGAAAGTTCTCATCGGTGTTATCGGCGTTAATGTTGCACCATTGAAGGAAGTTATTTTTTGCCAGGGCAGGGAGTTGCTTTTCAGGGCTGATACCTAGGATCTTTTTTGCGATGCTTCCCAATAAGGTAGCTTGCATCAAATTAACAAAACCGGAAACCTTTGAGAGTCGAGGTAGCAGGGTTCCTAATTTACCGAAGACGTGATGATGTAATGGCCTTGTTTTCGACTCATAATGCCCGGACATAAATTCTGCTTTGTAGGCAGCGATATCCACTTGCGTCGGGCATTCGTGTTTACACGCCTTGCACGATAGGCAGTGTTCTAAAGACTCTAGAATGTCTTCGTTTTTCCACCCGTCTTGTATCACTTCGCCGCGAAGCATTTCGTGCAGAAGGTGCGCCCTTCCACGTGTTGAAAATCGTTCCTCACCGCTTGCCTGATAGCTAGGACACATAGCGCCTTCATGGGCTCGACATTTTCCCATTCCGATACATCGCTCGGTTGAACGAGCAAAGCCGCCAATATCTTCTACAAAATTCAGCGTAGTGGGCGTGGGTGCAATTCTATAGTCAGGCCCAAGCCTGAGATTCTCATCCATCTTGTAGGCATCGATGAGTTTTCCCGGGTTCATTTGTGCGGAAGGATCCCAAATAGCTTTGAACTCCCGAAAAGCCTGCATGAGTTCTTCGCCGAACATGATAGGCAGAAACTCCGCTTTGGCCTGTCCATCGCCATGTTCCCCGCTTAGTGAACCCCCATACTTAACGACGAGGTGAGCAATTTCTTCACTGAAGTTGCGCCAGTGTTGAACACCTTCTGTTGTTCTCGTATCGAAAGTAATGCGTGCATGAATACAACCATCACCAAAGTGACCGTATAGGCTTGTGGTGTATCCGTATTTATCGACCAGTGCCTGAAAGTCGCGTAAATAATCACCCAACTGATAAGGGTCAACTGCTGTATCTTCCCATCCAACAACAGGGTCTGGCTCATTGGGGTCTAGACTCATCGCTGTGGCGGAAGCCCCTTGTTCTCGAATGCTCCAGATGTCTTTAACATCACTTACATCAATCACACGTTTTATACTTCGAACTCGGCTGGCATCCGACATTGCCTCACTAAATCGTCGGCTTAGCGACTCAAGTTCGTTTTCGTTATTGGCGGCTAGTTCTATGAGAATCCATGCTCGTCCTTCGGGCAATAAGCCAACTTCCCGTTGCCGTAAATTTCTGTCATTCAGACCACCGATGATATTCCAGTCAAGGCCTTCCATAGCAATAGGGGAGAACGGCATGATGTCTGGTACCGAATCGCCTGCTATGAAAATATCGTCAAAGCCAAGTACAAAAAGGGTTTTGCACGTCGGGTTTGTTATCAGTTTAAGTTTTGCGCTTAGAACACTAACAAGCGTACCTTCAGATCCGACTAGGGCGCGCGCTACGTTAAAACCGTTCTCTGGTAATAGTTGATCCAGATTGTATCCAGAGACACGCCTTTTTATCGACGGATAACGATCTCGAATTTGCTCGGCATAGCGATCACGTAACTGGAGAAGCTCTGAATAGATTCGCGACTGCTCTGTATCTCCAGCTAAAATCTCGGCTAGATCATCATCACTGGTAGGGCCCGCCCAGAAGGTTTCACCGCTATGAGTCAATACTTCCAGAGCTAATACGTTTTCAACCGTTTTGCCAGCCAGCATGGAGTGTGGCCCGCAGGAGTTGTTTCCTATCATGCCGCCTAGTGTGCAACGGCTGTGCGTGGCTGGGTCCGGACCGAATGTTAATCCATGCTTCTCCGCAGCTGATTTAAGTGCGTCACAAACGATGCCTGGCTCGACCAGTACCTCCTGTGATTCTGTATCAAGTTCTATGACGTTGTTCATGAAGCGCGAACAGTCGAGGATGATCGCTTCATTAACGCATTGACCGTTCTGCGATGTCCCGCCGCCTCGCATAAGTACTGGTAGGTTTTGGTTACGGCAGTGTCTCAGCGTCGTCTCTATATCAGAGCGATCTTTAGGAAAAACCGTGCCCAGTGGAATTTGTCGATAATTTGATGCATCGCTGGTATAGAGAGCAAGTCCTGCAGAAGAAAAATCGCACTCGCCTTTCAATTCCGCCTTTAGTGCGTCGTGAAGAGAGGCTAAATGTGGGTGATGTGTCTGCATGCCGGTGATTTCTAAGACAACGCTGAGCTTGTGAACTAATGATATTGTGGCACCGATTCAAATGGAATAGGCTGGCAAGTCCACACAACTGATCGCAAAAGGTAGCAACTTCTGTCCATTTCACTATTTAAGACGCTTATTGCGATAGCTGATCACGGCAGCTTCAGCGGTGCTGCGGATGCGATAAACGTTTCTCAAGCCGCCGTCGGTCAACAAATGAAACGGCTTGAAAGTTCGTTAGGTGTCGATTTATTCGACCGAAATCGTGGCACGCCACAAATGAATTCATTAGCGAAAGCTCTGGTGCCTAAAGCACGTGACGTTGTCAGTGCTTATGAAACCATCCTCGACGACCTGACAGGGGATGGACAGCTCAACGGGGAACTGACGCTGGGAGCTGTGCCGTCGACCATCCGCGCACTGGTGCCGCTGTCGGTTCGTGAACTTGTGCTGATATACCCGAAATTGCACATTCGGGTGGTGCCTGGCCTCACTAGCGAAATGTTGGAACAAGTAGAAAGAAACGCGATAGATTGCGCGATTTTGAGCGATCCGGGCAATTTGGAACCCTATCTCAACTGGGTACCCTTTGCCGAGGAAGAATTGGTACTGCTTACCAGTGCTGATGTCATGGTGAAGGATCCGCTCAAGATATTGGCGACAACACCTTATATACGGCACACGCGTCGTGCCGCTGTCGGTCTTCTTGCAGACCAATGGTTAAATCAACACAATGTGTCCGTTAAGGCGTCTATGGAAATGGAATCTATAGAATCTTTAACAAGCATGGTCGCGCATAACCTGGGTGTGTCAATCGTGCCTGATGTCAGCGTACCCGATGCTATTTTCTCTACCTTGCGGAAAATCAGATTGCCTAAACCGAGGCAATCGCGGACGTTGGGAGTGGTTTCCCGTGTGGATAATGGCAAGATGCGACTTATTGAACGGCTCACTGAACAATTGCGGTTTACTGTCAAGGGGCACTCGAAAACGCGTACAAGCAGACTAAAGTAATGCTTTACAATTGCTTAAATATATTTTATTTGTGTTAAGCATATATTTAGTTCAAACTCTGGCCTGATTTCTAAATTAGAGGATGAACTGTGTCAGTCGACGACAAGATTGTTGAAGACCTTATTAATAACAAGGTTGAATTCGTCACGACCGTTCCTTGCAAGCAATTGGCAGGCGTCATCGATAAAATCGAAGCCAGCAAGGACATTTACCATATCCCGTCAAACAAAGAAGACGAGGGAATGGGGTTGTGCGCGGGAGCGTTCATGGGTGGCAAACGCCCGGCGATTATCATGCAAAACACCGCTATCGGTGTCACGATAAACACGCTGGTAACGCTCACTCAGTATTACCGAATGCCACTTCCCATGATTATCAGTTATCGCGGAGAACTTGGCGAGCCGGTTGCCTGTCAAGTTGAGATGGCTGTGCATACCAAAGCGCTGCTCGCGCAGTTGAATATTCCGACTTACCATTTTCATAAAGAAGAAGATGTGGAAGAGCTGGATAAAATTCTTAAACACACGTTCATGTGCAACAAGCCAGTGGCGATTCTCACTGATGCTTCATTCTGGAATGGGTATTAATCATGGTACGTTCAGACGTTCTTAAACAGCTCATACCGGTAATTTCAGATCAGTTTGTTGTTTGCAACATTGGTTTGCCAAGCCAGGAAATGCATCTGCTCGACGACCAACCCACAAATTTTTATATGCTGGGTACGATGGGGTTAGCCTCATCAATTGGGTTAGGCGTTGCATTAGCTCAGGATCAAAAAGTCATCTCTATCGATGGTGACGGTTCTGTACTCACAAACCTCGGCACCTTGCCAACCATTGCTAACAATGTCGCAGATAACTTCATACTGCTAATCATTGATAACGGTAGTTACGGTTCCACAGGGGATCAACCCACCTATGCCGGTAAGAAAACATCTTTAACTGAAGTGGCAAAGGCGTGCGGTTGTGAAAATGTGGTCGAGTGTTCAGCCGAGGATACCGTTCAAGCGGTAAAAGATGCTTTGGCTGGAGACAAAATGACGATCATCGTCAGTAAATGTGAGTCCGGCAATATCAAAGTGCCTGTGATCACGATGGATCCAGTCGTTATCCGCGATCGATTCATGCGTGAACTGCAGGCTCGCAATAGCCAGTAATACGTTTACTCGCACCATGTCTGCAATACATACGTGTAGCGACGCCAGGCAACTTGCCCGGCGTCGATTACCTTGGATGGTGTTCGACTACATCGATGGCGCTGCGGCAGAAGGTTATGGTGAGCAGTTAAATAAAGATCGGATTCGCGCGATTCGTTTACAACCGCGTGTACTCAATAACGTTGAGAAACGAAGCCTCGCTGTCGAGGTATTTGGGCAAACTTCCGAACGTCCTTTCGGTATCAGTCCCATGGGCATGTGTAATTTATCCAGCCCTCACGCTGATAAATGGCTTGGACAATTGTCGGCAAAATATAAGCTTCCGTTGGGAGTATCGACTGCGGCCTCCACCTCTCTTGAAGAGATGCTTCAATACTCTGACGGTCAAGCGTGGTTTCAGTTGTATTTCAGTGGAAATGAAAGCTCGTCTAACGCACTTATCGATCGAGCTCGCGACTCAGGATACAAAACGCTTGTCATGACGGTTGATGTTCCAGAAGTCGGGCGGCGTCCGCGTGAGCTGCGCCGCGGTTTTACGATGCCGTTTAAGATGGGGCCTTCCCAGATATTCGATTTTGCAATGCACCCGAAATGGTCACTGGCCACGTTAAAAAACGGCAGGCCGGAACTCGCCAATTTTGGTGGTAAGTATGGTGCCTTTGAACGTACTGCCAGTCGTGCTGGAGCTGACTGGACATTGCTGAAAAAGATTCGCGATAGCTGGCAGGGAAACCTGGTTGTTAAAGGTGTGCTGAGCACCGACGATGCATTAAAAATGAAGAACCTGGGTGTTGATGCCATTCAGGTGTCTAGTCATGGTGGTCGTCAGTTAGACAGCGCACCTCCGCCCATCGAGTGTTTAGCCAGAATTCGAGCAGAACTCGGAGAGCAATATCCGCTCTTTTTTGACAGTGGGCTTCGCAGTGGTGAAGACATCGTCAAAGCCTATGCAATGGGCGCAAGTTTTGTTTTTATGGCACGTCCGCTGTTGTTCGCCATGGCTGCAGAAGGACAAAAAGGACTCAATCAGCTTACTGATGTTCTTTCCAAAGAAACAAGCATTGCGTTGGCACAATTGGGCATTTGCGGTATGGACGAAATTACCCGGCAAATGATTGTCGACTAGCTGTGTTTCTGGATGGTGATCGGCTTAGGTTCTGCCCCCATCAAATCTATTTCGTTTAATCTAGACTCAAGCTTTGACGGCGTGGCAAATTGGCGCGAGGTTTCGTATGGCTGGTGGTTGGTCAAAAGACGGTGCTGTACAGGATCAAATCGATGCAAGCGTTGGTGATGCTGTTAAGCGTGCTCGACAGCAAATGCCACGTGGTGAAAGCCTGGCTGCGTGTGAGGAGTGTGAACAAGGCATTCCACCTGCGCGACAGCAAGCCATTCCCGGTGTTCGGCTATGCGTCAGCTGTCAGGAAGAGATCGATAGTTCCAGAGAACAAGAATCGTTGTTCAATCGTCGAGGCAGTAAAGACAGTCAACTTCGTTAGGCCGGCATTATGCGTTCCTATTTTATGAAGTGGTTAATGCTGCTGGCTCCCGGCTTATTCCTTCTTTTATGGTCGGGTGGTTTTACTGTTGCCAAAATCGGACTGAGTCATGCGGATCCGCTGACCTTACTCTCCATTCGCTATGCCTGTGTTCTAGTTCTTCTGCTTCCTCTTTGTTTGATCTACAAACCAGCCTGGCCTAAAACCGCCAGTGGATGGCTTCATGTCGCCTGCGTTGGATTTCTTATCCAAGTGGTTTATTTTGGTACTGGCTGGATGGCTTTTGTTAAGGGAAGCTCGGCGGGCAGCCTTGCATTAATTACCTCTCTTCAACCTATTCTTGTGGCGTTGCTGATTCCCTTGGTCTCTCGCGAAAGGGTATCGCTTACCCGCTGGCTGGGATTGGTGCTCGGACTGACCGGCACTGTGTTAGTGCTTTACGGAAATTTTGGTATTCAACCGTTAAGTCGTGTTGCGTTCGTTTTTTCGGTAACCGCTCTTTTTGCGTTTACGTTGGCAACTGTCTGGGAAAAACGCTTCGGTATTTCTCATCATCCGTTGACGTCGAACGTTATTCAATATGCGGTGGGTCTACTGTTTACGTTGCCCTTAGCTATTTTGATTGAACCTATGCGCGTCTCGGTCACGCCTGAATTTTTAATAGCGTTAGCTTATTTAGTGCTCTGCAATTCAATTCTGGCAATCAGTTTACTGTTGATGATGATCAGAAACGGCGAGGCAACTAGAGTCAGCGCGCTGTTTTTTCTGGTCCCACCGACCGCCGCTCTTATCGCCTGGTTGATCATGGATGAGCGTATGACGCCGCTAGCCTGGTTGGGTATGGCAGTAGCGGCGCTCGGTGTATGGCTAGCGACGCGTAAAAGTGCTTCGGCGTCGGTAGATTAATACGTTTAGTAGGAACAGCAATAGCCAGGCAGAGAAAGCTCCTCCACTCGATGCGCTTTCCGACGTCGTTACAGTTGCAGAGGCGTCGTCGTCGGGCAGTGCAAACGGATTGTCTACATCATCCGGGCCGTTATCGCCTTGTTCTGCAGCGCCGTCTTCATTAACCGGTTGCTGTTCGTCGTTGGCGTCGGCCGCTTGATCGGTAGTGTCGTCTTCATCCACATTTGTAGTTTCATTGTCAGCGCCGGTTTGATCTTCACCATTGGTGTTTTCAGCCGAGACGTTGTTTGAATCCGCCACTGTTTCATTGCTACCGTTATTGGCGTCAATCGGGTCGTCTGGGTTTGATGAATCTGGATTGTTCTGTGGGTCTGCAGAAGTATCGTCCAATGTTCCCGAGTTGTTATTAGCCTCATTGGCTAAACGCTCTTGTCTTGCAGCAGAATATCGTTCGCAGAAGTTTCCGCTACCCGTTATCTTGAGTCTTGCTTCGTAGTCGGTTTCAGTTGACCGGAGAAGGACATTGGTGCTTCCGTCTGGAACGGTAAGAATGATGGATTCCAGTCCACTGTTTAGCATGGATGGTTTTAAGTAAACAAGTTGAAAGCCATCAGACGAGAAATCCAAATTCTGTTCACCGAGAAGTACAGACGGATAGGGCAAAGCTTCTACAGATGAGCCTTCTGACCAATCAGAACTGTTGGCCTGGTATGCCGATAACACGGCGGCATCGTTTGTTTGTTCAGTATAGATTTGTAAAGCGATGTCTGTGCTATCCGCTGGCACATCTTGCAGGTTGAATTGCAAATAGGCGTACTGCTCGTTAGGTGCAACGGTCAAAGTCTGCGCATTGATAAGCGTGTTGTTGAGAACGTTGATGTCTCTTATGGGCGTTAGTGATGCGGTAGTTCCCAGACATATATTGGCCGGATGTGTTCTTTCGGTCAGAAGTTGTGCGATTTGTTGATCTGAAGTGACTTGCCCTTGAGATCCATCTGCTAAAGGAGGAGCAGGTGCAGGCGCTGGAATTGGCTCAGGCTCCGGAGTCGGTTCGGGAGCTGGTTCAGGTGTAGGCTCAGGCTCCGGTGCTGGTTCGGGTGCTGGTTCGGGCGTAGGTTCCGGTGTTGGCTCTGGAGTTGGTTCTGGAGTTGGTTCTGGAGTTGGTTCAGGCGTAGGCTCCGGAGTGGGTTCCGGTGTCGATGTTCCCGATCGTGCCGATTGGCTGTAGCCGTCGAATTTGGAGGCAGAATAGCTGACATCGGCATATCGATACAGCACGATTCGATCTATCGCATGGCCATTGGATCTACCAGATATCTGGAAGGTGTGTTCTCCTTTGGCAAAGAACTGTCTGATTGGTCGACCAACGTTGTCAACTGTCGCGGAGCGCCATGACCAATTGTTCAGCTCGTTCATGTAGACCTTGGTCCAATTGCCATTGAGCGCTTGTTCACCCGAGACATTTCGACCTGTTGGAAAGCGTACCCAACTGTCATTGTGCTCTGTGGAGTTGGAGCCTCTCGTGATGCGCGAGCGCCATCGCAGCTGATAGTTGCCAGCTTGATTGATTTTGAATTTATACGTTATCGGATTGCCTCGGGTGGCATTCGACGTAGCGTAATTATTGCTGCCGTTCCATAAGTAGTAGCCATTACCTTTGTAGCCGGAGATAGATTTCTGAAAAGACCAATCTCCCGAGGCTGAAACAGATTCAGCTTC
>CAZCKD010000003.1:0-48623 GCA_964498925.1 uncultured Granulosicoccaceae bacterium | reverse complement strand
ACGTTGATGGAAGCCGGGGCGGAATACAATGCTGTGCCTTACGGCACTGAAGCCTTAGGCGTACTCAGAATTGAAAAAGGTCATGCAACCGGAAACGAATTAAACGGACAAACAACCGCTGCGAATATCGGCTTAGGTCGAATGGTTTCCACCAAGAAGGATTTTGTTGGCGCGGTGCTATCACGTCGTACCGGTATGAACCCCGAAAATCCGATGGAACTCGTGGGTCTTATGCCTATCGATGCACGACATGAATTAAACGCAGGCGCTCACTTTCTCGAGCAAGACTCAGAGCCCTCCTTTGATGCTGATCAAGGTTGGATGACCTCAGTGGCTTACTCGCCATCGTTGCAAAGCTCGATTGGGCTGGGCTTTGTCATCAATGGCCAGAAACGTCTTGGCGACACCGTCATTGCGACCGACCCGGTGAGAGGTAAGTCAACGCCGGTTCGCATTGTATCGCCTCATTTTGTAGACCCCGATGGAGATAGATTACGTGTCTGATTTTACTCTCCACCCTGAAGAAGCCTTGCTTGGGTATTCAAAGCGTTTCGCAACGACGACGCTTACTGAAAATAGTCTTCTGGATATTGTCTCAATCGCAATACCAACGTCCAAGCATGACGAATTAAGCCAATTGCTTGAGAGCAAGGTTGGGCTTTCGATACCAAAAACAGGCGAGCGTAGTCTCTTTAAAGACTCAACGCTGCTCGGCCTGCAAGCTGATCAGTATTTTCTTGTAAGCGAAGGCCGACGTGATACGCCTGCAGCCACACTAAAGACTTTACTGGGCAACGCCGCTTATTTAAGCGATCAGACTGACAGTTGGGTCGTGCTCGACATACAAGGACCCGATAGTCATGCAGCACTAGAGCGAATCTGTCCGATCGATCTCAGCGCTGATGTATTCCTGGAAAATCACGTCGCCCGTACTAGCATGGAACACCTTAACGTCATCGTTCATCGCTTAGACAACGGGTTCAGACTTTACTCTGCTCGATCTTCGGCCAACAGTTTTCTGCATGCCGTTACCGAGTCTATTAAAAACGTTTCTTCAACCATTGCGGGATAATCCCGCACACTTTCGAGAAGTAAGACCACTATGGCTCACCTAACAGATATAGAAATTGCACGAGCTGCAACCAAAAAACCCATACAGGAAATTGGTGAAAAACTCGGCATTGGCAGTGAACACTTGCTGCCGTACGGACATGACAAAGCGAAAGTATCTGCAGAGTTTATTGCCGCCCAACAGGGAAAACCTGATGGAAAGCTTGTACTTGTTACTGCGATAAACCCCACACCTGCCGGCGAAGGTAAAACAACTACGACGGTTGGCCTCGGCGACGGACTGAACTCTATCGGCAAGAAAACAGCTATCTGTATTCGTGAAGCATCACTGGGTCCTTGCTTCGGCATGAAGGGTGGCGCTGCAGGCGGCGGCTACGCGCAGGTCATCCCGATGGAAGACATGAATTTACACTTCACGGGTGATTTCCACGCTATCACCTCTGCACATAACTTACTCTCCGCCATGATTGATAATCATATCTACTGGGGTAACCAGCTAGAGATTGACTCAAGACGTGTCGCGTGGAGACGTGTAGTCGACATGAATGATCGTGCCCTAAGACAGATTACAGCAAGCTTAGGCGGCGCGACTAATGGCTTCCCACGCGAAGCTGGATTCGATATCACGGTTGCATCTGAGGTTATGGCCATCCTTTGTCTGTCCAATGATCTGGCTGACCTTGAAAAGCGACTAGGCGATATTATCGTTGCCTATCGTCGAGACCTTAGCCCGGTTTACTGTCGCGACTTAAAAGCCGATGGCGCTATGACAGTACTTCTCAAAGACGCCATGCAACCTAACCTGGTTCAAACGTTAGAGAACAATCCTGCGTTTGTTCATGGTGGTCCTTTTGCCAATATCGCCCACGGTTGTAATTCAGTTGTAGCCACAAAGACTGCACTGAAACTGGCTGATTACGTTGTCACTGAAGCCGGTTTCGGAGCCGACCTTGGCGCTGAAAAATTCATGAACATCAAATGCCGAAAAGCCGGCCTGGCTCCGGATGTCGTTGTTCTTGTTGCCACAGTCAGGGCGATGAAAATGAACGGAGGGGTCGCCAAGGAAGATCTGGGTGAAGAAAATGTTGAAGCAGTTAATCAAGGATGTGCCAACCTGGGTCGACATATCGAAAACGTTAAGTCTTTTGGCGTACCTGTTGTTGTTGCTATCAACCATTTCGTCACAGATACAGATGCAGAAGTTAAGGCTGTCGCCGATTATGTCGAAACTCTGGGTTCTGAAGCCATTCTGTGTAAACACTGGGCACAGGGTTCAGGTGGTACACAAGAGCTGGCAACACGAGTGGCCGAAATAGCTGATAGCGGTGTTTCCCAGTTCTCTCCACTGTACCCGGATGAATTGTCACTATTCGAAAAAATCGAAACTGTTGCTAAACGCATCTACCGGGCTGACGAGGTTTTAGCGGACAAGAAAATTCGCGAACAACTCAAGCAATGGGAAGATGCCGGATATGGTCACTTGCCAGTTTGCATGGCCAAGACACAGTACAGCTTCTCTACCGATCAAAATCTAAGAGGCGCACCAACCGGCCATTCTGTACCTGTTAGAGAAGTGCGATTGTCAGCCGGTGCTGGTTTCGTTGTAGTTGTATGCGGTGAGATCATGACGATGCCTGGACTACCCAGACAACCGGCTGCAGAAGTTATCCACCTGAACGACGCTGGAGAAATTGAAGGCCTATTCTAGGCGATCGTCTTTGACGATTTAATAAAAAGCTAGTCAAAGCCACGGTGTTAAACCCGTGGCTTTTTTATGATCTACGCTGAATGGACCATGCGAGTAACGACGGCGGAACAAACCGCTACGACCGATGACAGCACGGTTCCCCAAACCCAGTCGATTAGACTGACTTTCAATGGCCAATCGCGAAGCGTGGCTAAATTGGTCATGTCATAGGTGCCATAAGCAAGCATTCCGACAATGGCGCCGTAGAGCGCGATATTCAACAGTGAAAGATCTGGTTGATCCGGCCTTACGGCCAGAAAGACTAACCCTGCAGTAAAGACCAGGTAAAAAGCGACGGCTGGCACCACGAGAAAATCTTTGCGCAGATGTTCGCTGAGCTGCTCGGCATAAAAGTTTTTGGCAACTAATCCTAGCCAAAGACTATCTAGGATCAAGAACGCGCCTATGGCGGCGATGTACGCTATAAAAAATGTCTTCATGGACGTGAAGATCCCCTACCTGACTAAAATGGTGCTGGACACGAATATCTGACGCGACTACCGTCCTCCGGATGGTAAAACGATAGAAAGTCAGCATGCAGCATTAATCGTTCACCAGTACCGGAAGAACCGTACAGCCTGTCTCCTCTTATAGGTATGCCAAGCCCAGCTGGATCTGCCAAATGAACCCTTAATTGGTGACTGCGGCCGGTTAACGGGTATAAAACCACGTCATTAGCGGCTTTTGGCGCCTTATGCCACGCGGTTATGGCGCTTTTACCGTGTTCAAAACACACTATTTGATGAGGACGGTTATCAATATCCAGGCGCAGTGGCACATTAATTCGTCCACCCAGGCCCTTCGGCCGTCGCTCCAGCCGCGCCCGATACCGCTTACCGACCTGACGTTTCTCAAATTGTTGTTGAAGGATCCTGTGAGTCGCACGATTCTTTGCCAACAGCATCAATCCTGAGGTGTCCATATCAAGCCTATGGACTAATATGGGCTCAGTAGGCACAGCTAGCGAGAGCCGTACTCGAGCTTCCACTGAGTCGTGTATGTGCTTACCGGGTTGTGACAGCATGCCGGAAGGTTTATTGACTACGAGGAACGAGTTGTCTTCATGGACAATCGATACACCATCAATGTGCAAAGTCACATCAAGGCCCGGCGCACTAAATTAAGGCCCATCAACAAGAATGTCCATAACAGCACTTTTTCAAACCCATTTGCCGTCAACAGGTTTCTTAATCGTTCTCCAACCACCATCCCCGCCATGGCAGGAATAACCAATACGCAAGACAGGGTCATGATAGAAGTCGACAATAGATCATGTTGCCAATAACCCAGCAGTAAAACACTACTACCTGAAAGCAATAAAACCCCTGAGGCTGCCACAAATTGTTCTTTAGTGACGCCACGCGCCGATAAATAAATCACGATTGGTGGTGCCCATAGCCCAGCAAGTCCACCGAGGATTCCCGAAACTACACCTCCAACCACTTGTGCCTTTGTATCGTGTTGTGGAGGTATTTTTACGACAGGCTTGTACAGGGACGTTGCAGCGTAAAGGGCAATGACCACACCCAATACCAACGTAAGCAGCGTCACCGGGATAGTTGAAGCCAGTAATGTGAATGCTGCAATGCCTACCAGCATAGTTGCCCAAAATACCCAAAAATTGGATAAGGCCCACATTATCTGACGGCTCCGATACACCTGCCAGACGTTGGTAACAACCATGGGAATGATGGCGAGACCGATAGCCGTGCGTGCGTCAGTAAATTGCGCCATCAGGCTGATCACGGTGGTAGGAAAGCCGATGCCAATGGTGCCTTTGACAACACCTGCCAAAAAGTAAATTAGCAATGTTAAACCTAACAAGCTGGCACCGAAGATATTTACGATGCTACTGATATCGATGAAATCTAGCATCCAGGTGCCCTAAGCAGTGCCGGAAACACAATACGCTTAAGCCTGCTCATTGATATTTTTCCAGATGCTTTCCAAGCCCACTCGGTAATTGGGATATTGGTAGGTTAATCCTAAGTTCAGCTTACTGGCGGAATTTAATACTCGCTTGTTTTCACTATAAAACGATCGCGCCATAGGGCTTATTTCGGCTGTATCGAACGCTTGCGCCGATGGTGGTTCCTTTCCAACGACAGCATGTGCAAAGCGGATGACATCTTGTGGGGCTGCAGGTACATCGTCAGTGATGTTCAAAACACCGTGATAGTTTTGCTGTGCTGCAAGCATGACCGCACGCGCCAAATCTTCAACATGAATACGATTAAAAACTTGATAAGGCTTTATCAGCATTCTTGCCCGACCACGCAAAGCTTCTTCAATGGCATTTCTGCCGGGGCCGTAAATCCCTGATAATCGAAGCGTGCTGACAGGTACGCCACATCGATGCCCGAAGTCTTGCCAGCGTTGCTCAGCTTCTATTCGCATGACCGATCGGGACTGCACAGACAAACACGGCGTTTCTTCATTGATAAAACGACCATCGGCATTACCATAGACGCCGATCGTTGACAGGTACCCTATCCATTGCAATTGCGGCATGGCTGACGGCCCTGCTTCTTCCAGCAAGGTCAGCATGGGATCGATAAACGGGGGTTCACGGTTTGGCGGCACACTGACCACCAAATGAGTCACCTGCAGTAGCTGAGCGGATAAACCTGGTTGCTCGGTATCGTTAACCAGACAAGCATCCACATCTAATTCGCTAAGCTCTTGCAAACCCGTTGCATCACGACGGGTACCGCAAACACTACCCTGGGCTTTGGCAGCTATCGCTATTTTCTTACCGCTGAATCCTGCACCCAAAACCAGTGTATGCATAAGAATAGTTTTCTTAAAGGCGCATTACATGGTTGCGCCGACTTGCCATGGCACAAACTCATTGTCACCCAAGCCATGGCCTTCGCTAAGCGTTTGTGTACCTGATGCTGTCTCCAATAACGCTTGATAGATACGCTGCCCGACATCGGCGACTGAATCGCCTGCGCTAACGATGGTACCGGCATCGATATCCATATCGTCGCTCATCTGTCGGTACATATCCGTATTCGTGGATATCTTTAAACATGGCGCAGGCTTGCTACCAAATGTTGATCCACGACCTGTTGTAAACGTCACTAAATTACAACCGCCTGCTATTTGACCCGTCACCGATGCCGGATCATACCCGGGAGAATCCATGAATAAAAAGCCTGTCTGTTCTGCAGTTTCACCATAGAGCAACACACCGTTAAGTGGCGTGGTTCCACCCTTGGCAACAGCCCCTAAGGACTTTTCCAGGATAGTCGTTAAACCGCCTAACTTATTACCCGGTGAAGGGTTGTTATCCAGAGAGCCATTGTTCTTCTTGACGTATCCCTGCCACCAGTCAATCCGACTCATTAGTTCGTCTGCTACTTTATCTTCAGAGGCGCGTTGGGTGAGTAGATGTTCCGCCCCGTATATCTCAGGTGTTTCAGCAAGAACAACGGTACCGCCTTGCTGGACGATTAAATCAGCGGCATAACCCAAAGCAGGATTAGCGGTAATGCCAGACCATGCATCGGAGCCACCGCATTGCAACGCAACGGTTAATTGAGCAACAGGACAAGAGACGCGATCAGACGCATTAACTTCATCGAGCATGCCTTCGATGAGTTCAACACCTCGGGCGATGGTTTTAACATGACCACCGGTTGTCTGAATGTTCATGGTTTGGAGCAACGGGCCATCTTCCATTTGATGCGTTTTTAACGTACCGGCAATCTGGCTGGTTTCACAACCTAGCCCCACTAACAACACAGCGCCTACATTAGGGTGACGTGCATACCCACCCAAGACTCTCTGAAGATTCTGGAATCCCTCACTTTCGGCATCCATTCCACAACCTGTGCCGTGCGTAAACGCGGCAACGCCGTCAATATTGTCATAGGCGTCGAGTCGACCATTGTTGAACTCCGCAGCGATTCTATGGGCAACGGTCGCGGAACAATTTACGCTACTAATAACTGCTATGTAGTTACGTGTACCGACTCGACCATCTTTGCGTTTATATCCCAGGAAGCTATCGGTACTGGCAATAGAGACTGCAGCTTGATCTTTGTTGCGCGAAGCCGCTGCGTCATTTTCAGTGAAACACAAGTTATGAGTATGTACGTGCTCACCCACGTCGATATTCTCACTGGCCAATCCGATGAGCTGGTTGTACTTCAACACACGTTCGCCTGAAGCGATAGGGGCAAGTGCCAACTTATGGCCCTTCATGATGCGCGTTTTAATTGTCAGTTTTTGCGTATCGGAAGACGACGCTGAAGCATCGGATGTCAAATCCAGCTCTTCACCTTCTTTAAGCGTCCTTAGCGCAACGGCTACATTATCCATATTGGACAACTGAAGAAATGGTTGACTCGCAGCCCGCTTACCATCCAACCAAACAATGGGATTTGTATCAACCATCTTATAACTCCATGACCAAGGTCTTTCTGTATGACGCGCTTACTGTTTGATATGTCTCATGAGAGCAGGAACATTCTCCTCTCCGTGTCCTGCTTCAACGACCGATTTCATTCGCTCATAAGCGGCCATTGGAATTGAGGCATTGACGTTAACTTCTTCAGCCATCGCGTTGAAGTAGCCCATGTCTTTGAAACCGTTTTTAAGCGCAAACGCCAGTTTGCTCTCATCACCATCGACAGCAGAAGCCATCATCCATTCGAAGAAATCACTTCGGTTAGGGCCTGCGACCATGACATCACGCACCCATGCCAGATCAACTCCACCAGCTTTCGCCGTTGCCATAGCCTCAGCGGCAAGACATGCAACAGCCATAGAAAAACCATTGTTGATTAATTTAATGCGGTGGCCGATGCCAAGCTCACCCACATGAAATAGATTTTCGGACATGGTGTCCAAGAGAGGCTTCGCTCGATTGAAATCTTCAACGCTTCCGCCAGCCATCATGTTCAATGTGCCATCTTCCGCCGCCTGAGCGGACTTGCCCAACGGCACATCCATCATGCTGCAGCCATTCTCTGCCAATAAGGCCCCTAGCTTTAATGTTGAATCAGGACGCGAGGTACCGCAATCAATCAAAAGGAAAGGATTATCTCCGGCTGATGAGGACATCAAGCCATCATCACCAGTCACGATGCCTTCTACAGCATCGGATGTGGTGACACACAAAATGATGACATCACATTCAGCACGCATTTGTGCAGGTGATGTGACTTCTTTCGCCCCCATTCCCAACAGTCGCTCAACCGGCTCGCGACGGGTGTGTCCCATGATGGTTAACGGATAGCCAGCAGCTGCGACATTAGCAGCCATTCCTACGCCCATCGATCCCAGGCCGATAAAACCTACACGCTCTTTAGCACTCATTTTGCTGATTGGATCCTTGATTGTTAATTTAGTTAACTAACGATATTACTAGTCGTAGCTTAATGACTATCTCGTGGCACTGGTGCGCCACTGCCGCCTTGAAGAAAATCAAGGTCAGCACCTTCGTTCGCTTGCATGACAGTCTCTTGGTACATTTTTACATAGCCACGAGTTGCCTGCGGGTGAATCGGTTTCCATGACTTCCGGCGTTCAGCCAGTGTTTCATCATCGACATCCATGCTAATTACGCCAGCATTTACATCAAGCGTAATTAAATCTCCGTTTTCGACCAACGCTAATGGGCCGCCGGCAGCTGCTTCAGGACAGGCGTGCAACACAACTGTGCCATAGGCGGTGCCACTCATTCGGGCATCGGACACCCTGACCATATCGGTGACACCGGTTTTTAGAATTTTTGCCGGCAAGGCCATATTGCCTACTTCTGCCATACCCGGATAGCCTTTAGGCCCGCAATTCTTCAAGACCAGCACGCAATCGGCATCGACATCCAGATCGTCCGAATCGATGCGTGCTTTGTAGTCATCGATGTCTTCAAACACCACCGCACGGCCCGTATGATTCATAAGTTCCGGACTTGCCGCTGAGGGCTTTAGAACCGCCCCGTCTGGCGCCAGATTACCCCGCAAGACGACAATACCCCCGGCTTCCTTGAACGGCTTATCCATTGAGAAAATGACGTTCGGGTCGTAGTTTTCAGTGCTTTTTACGTTGTCCCACTGGGTTTTTCCGTTGACCGTTAAGGCTTCTTTATTCAGTAAGCCCGCCTCTCCTAATTGACGCATGACAGCCGGTAAGCCGCCAGCATAGTAGAAGTCTTCCATCAGATAATCTCCCGATGGCATCAAGTTGACCAGACAGGGGACGTCGCGTCCCATTTTGTCCCAATCATCGAGTGAGTGCTCCACACCAAGGCGCCCTGCCAAAGCCAGCAGATGTATCACGGCATTGGTGGACCCACCGATGGCACCATTGGCACGAATAGCATTCTCAAAAGCCTCTTTGGTCAATATCTCTGAGGGCACCAGATTTTCTTCGACCATTTCGACGATGCGTCGTCCAGCCATATGCGCAAGTGCTTTTCGCCGTGAATCTGCTGCCGGAATTGCAGCATTACCCGGCATTCCCATTCCCAGTGCTTCGACCATACATGCCATCGTGGATGCAGTACCCATTGTCATGCAATGACCAACCGATCGACTCATGCAGGCTTCAGATTCCATGAACTCCTCGGTGCTCATCTCGCCTGCTTTGACCATGGCATCGAACTTCCACACATGTGTACCCGAACCAATTCTTTCGTTACGGAATCGACCATTGAGCATCGGGCCACCGGAAACAACCAGCGTCGGCAAATCGCAACTAGCCGCACCCATCATGAGGGACGGAGTTGTCTTATCACAACCAACAAGCAATACCACGGCGTCCAGAGGATTTCCACGAATTGACTCTTCCACATCCATGCTGGCAAGGTTTCGGAACAGCATGGCCGTAGGACGCAAAAGCGTCTCGCCTAGTGACATAACGGGGAATTCGACCGGAAAGCCGCCCATCTCGTAAACGCCCCTTTTTACACGCTCGGCTATCTCACGAAGGTGCGCGTTGCAAGGGGTCAATTCCGACCAGGTATTACAGATACCAATGACCGGCCGTCCATCGAACATATGATGTGGCAAGCCCTGATTTTTCATCCAGCTTCGATAAGCAAAACCATCCTTATCCTGACGACCGAACCATTCAGAACTACGCAGTTTTCGCTTATTCTTTTCCATTATTCAACGCCTGTTTTTTGTTTTTGCAGTATTGATATGATTACCGCGGATCAATCCGGTAAATAATTCTATCGATAGGTTTCTATCGTCAGCTACTTTAGCTATGTGCCGGGTGATGAACCACAGTCTGTGAGATCTCGCCCAGGTTATCAATCCCCAAACTCATCACTTGTCCCACTGATAAATAGCGAGGAGGTTTAAATCCGGCACCAACGCCCGGCGGGGTGCCCGTCACGATCAGGTCGCCAGCACGTAAGGTCATGTGTCGACTGAGATAGCTGATGATGTGAGCCACGGAAAAAATCATCAGCGAGGTGTTGCCGGTTTGAACCCGCTCACCGTCGACATCCAGCCAAAGCCCCAAAGCCTGCGGATCTGGTATTTCATCACGCGTTGTTAGATGAGGACCAATCGGACAAAAGGTGTCGTGACTTTTACCCTTCACCCACTGACCGGTACCCTCTAGTTGAAACTCTCGCTCCGACACATCATTGGCGACGCAATATCCAGCGACGTAACTCAAAGCATCGGCTTCATCAACATAGTGCGCTGTCTTACCTACAACAACGCCTAATTCTACTTCCCAATCCAGTTTGCGACTGACTAAGGGCATGATGACATCATCATTAGGACCACTGATCGATGTATCAGCCTTCATGAACACAACAGGTTCTTCAGGGATAGCCATTCCCGACTCGGCCGCATGATCGCTGTAGTTCAAGCCAATGGCGACAATTTTCCGGATGTTATTGACCGGAGGGCCGCGTCGGACCGACGCAGGAACGGCCGGCAAATTGGCAAAATCCAAGGCTGCGAGACGCGCCAGTGTGGCATCCCCCAACTGGGCAGGACCAATGTCTTCAATATGTGCTGACAGATCACGGATTCGGCCGTCTTCATCGAGAACGCCCGGCTTTTCAGAACCTGCATCGCCATATCGCAGTAATTTCATTCTTGGTGGTCTCCTGGTTAGCCTAATTCAGCCTTCCGTCATAACAACTATCAACGCTTGTACCTGCCGGGTCGTCATCCAGTTACCTAGAACAGGAAGGAGAGCCAGAGGCAAGACTAATCTCGTACCATGAATTGTAGCCGCCAACGGGCCAATTCGACACGCTTACACCGGTTTTACTTGAAATTAACCGTATAAGTCGCACACATTTTGTTCGCGGTAAAAAACATTGCGAACAACGACGATAAACACAATAAGGAAAAATTTAGCACTCATTGAACGAAGGTCATAATTAGAACACCAACGATCATGAAAAATGTCTTCAAAACCTCAATGAAAACCTTGGGAATTATCCTAGTGATCTTCTTCCTGCCGGTGGCGGCGACACTCGGTTCTCATTATCTGGGTTTTGCCGACGAACTAGGGGATTTCGGTTTTTATGGTTCAACCGATCAAGCGCCCTACAGCGACGAGGACGAGGCGGTCATACAGGTGTATGCCGCGAGAGCGGCGCGATGGAGAGGCGCAATAGGCGTGCATACGTGGTTCGCCACCAAAAGAAGTGACGAGCTCGATTACACCAGACTCGAGGTTATCGGTTATCGGGTGCGCTGGGGAAGAGACGCTGTGCGAATAAGACGGGGCACACCGGATTCCATGTGGTTCGGCAATTATCCGACTCTCCTACGCGAAATCCGTGGTGATGAATCGCTGGATTCCGTGATAGATCGGCTGCATGACGCAGCCAACAGTTACACGCACGCAGATGAATACAACGTGTGGCCAGGTCCCAACAGCAATACCTTTGCCGCAATGGTCGGTCGCGAAATTCCTGAACTTCAATTAGAGCTGCCCAGCAACGCCCTGGGTAAAGACTACTTAGGTCCGTATCGGCTGATTGGCAAAACGCCGAGCTCAACAGGTGTGCAATTGTCGCTGCGGGGGCTTGCTGGAATCACGCTGGCCTTGGAAGAAGGCTTTGAACTGAATGTTCTTGGGCTGACAGCGGGCGTTGATCTCTTTCCACCGGCTATCAAGCTGCCAGGCATAGGCAGAATTGGATTTCCAGATACGCGTAGCTACAACTACGTTAACTAATCCCGCTCCACAGACGTCAACTCGACCTCGGTGAACCTAATTTTTAGCGGGGCTTGTGCTGAGTACTTTGCATTAAGTTGATCAGCACATCACTCATCGTCGGTGACCAAACCCAGTCTGGATTCGGCAATTTGACGTTGCAATTTAAGTAGCTCGCCGTGCATGAGCATCAATTGCTGGTGGACGTCGGAGAAATAACTCTCCATCCAATGCCGAGTGAGTTCAAAAAGAGCGTTTCGCTGCTCATCAGTCAACCCTTCCACATCATCAAGATTTAGCACTGCTTGAGTAGGCATTGGTGGGCCGGGAAATCGTGACAGGGTCTCGACAGCCATTTCAGACCAGATTTTAGCGACCCGAGGCTCGGGATGACTGGCAATGCTATCTCTTACCCATTGACTCAACAATCGTGCTTGAGCATCAGCGTTTGTAGGCAATTGGTGCAGGCTTCCCATCCGAATCCTCGAACTACGTCACAGATTGTGACAACGGTCCATCCATACTCAATGAATGCTCTACCTTAATCAGTAGACACTTCACATAATTAAAACCGTTCACTAAGGCGAGGCCGGGTTTAGCCAGATTCTGTCGGGCTGTTGGCAATCTGAATGGCGTAATCACCTTAGGCTTCGGTTTCCCTAATCCATGCACCCGCTTTCATGATAACTAGAACGACAGATGTTGCCGGTTTCGGATCAAATGTAGTACGCATTGCCCTCTTCTCTTCCGTCTTGTGGCTGGTCGCTGCCTGCGGCGGCTCAGGTGGATCACAACCTCCAGCGGCTGACGATACGCCACAAGCGCCAGGTATAAACACGCCTGATGAAAATACAAACGAGCCTGAACCGATCAGCAATGATGATCCGGACAGCAACAATGATGACGGCGGCCAAAATGGCGATGGTCAAGCTGATAACCCGAACAATAGCGATGATCCCAACGCACCGGGTGAAGACGGGCAGCCTGCAACACCTGAAGACAACACGCCCACTGAGGGCTCAATAGAGCCTCCGGCAAACGATGGCGGAATCAATAGACCGACAACTGATTTTTCTGATCCGAATACCATCACGCCAAATCGTGTGTTGGCACCACTGCCTACACCTTCATTAACGCCTGCCCCGGGACCGGACAGTGAACCCATTCGCGCCAGTGGCCCCGTGAGCACCGTCAGTCAGTTTTTCCTGGTTCGCAATCCGACCAGAGATCTTGAAGATACCTCCACATTGATTAGCGAAGCCGAATTTGCAGCAGGCCCATTACCGGCTGTAATACAAACTCCTGATCATGTCGATCCTTCAACTAACGAAGCACCTTATTTCGATAACTTAAACGACGTTGAGGTGTTTGCCGGACAAACGCTTAACTTACGACTTAGACCACTTGATAACGATGGCGGTGTTCCAGGTCTTTTTCCTCACGACGTTCCGCCAGGCGCTCAGTACGTTGATAACTTTGACGGTTCACGTTCGCTTATCTGGAGCCCACTGCAACCGGATGTCGGTATTCGCGAATTCATCATCACAGCGACAGATCCGATTGAGCCTTTTTATAGAACCGTTCGAACGGTTCGCATCAAGGTTTCCATGCCGAGTGACCCTTCGACCATTATCAACTTACCGCCTGTGGTTAATCTGATTCGCCCTGCAACCGTGCGTGTCAACGACCCTGTCGTGTTGTACATAAAAGCAGATGACCAAAACGGCACCGTACCCGTGTTAGAAGTGGTTAATCCTCCTGCAGGTGCCACCATCATCCCTCACTTTGATGACCCTAAGTTCACCATCCTTCGCTTTGTACCTCGAAGTACAGGAAACATAAACCTGCAATTCATTGCCAGAGACGAGATCGATCCGTCTTTGTCGGGTAGTGGCAGTGTCAACATTGAGGTGCTGGACGAAAGCGCATTCATTCGACCGGGTTCGCGTCTGCGCGAACTTGCAGCCGCACGGGACATACTCTTTGGCTATGCAGCACTCTTAAAATTTTACGAACAACCCGATGGTGCTGTTTATGCCGACATAGCAGCAGAAGAATTTAACTTGGTAACCACCGAAAACTCGCTCAAGTGGGATCGTCTAAATCCGCTGCCCGGAACGTATCGTTGGGCTCAGGCAGATAATCTGGTCTCGCACGCCAAGGCACGACGACAAGCCGTGCACGGCCATACGCTGATTTGGCACAGACAACTTCCAAGCTGGATTCGACTTTCCGACCCTGCAGATCGTGAAACGCATATGCGAGAGTTTATTCAGCGGGTTCTAGGACGCTACGGAGAAGATATTCCGCTATGGGATGTGGTTAACGAGGCTCTTGAAGAAGATGGCACCTACCGCCAATCCATTTGGTTTGAGGCCATGGGCGCAGACTTCATCGATATCGCCTTTAGACAGGCACGGGAATCCGCACCTAATGCAACGTTGATTTACAACGAGTACGACGTAAGCTTCGACGGCCCTAAGGTGGATGGCATGATGGGATTATTGCAATCACTAAAAGATGCCAACACACCAATAGATGGTGTTGGTTTTCAGATGCATCTCGATGCAGACTTTGATCGCTACGATGAAGTTGCGCGAAATTTCCAGGCTGTAGCGAATATGGATTTAGACATCTACATCACGGAGCTGGATGTCTCTATCAGAGATGGTCAAACAGAAGAGCAACAAGCCGAAGTGTTCGCGCAGGTGCTCTCTCTATGCCTTGAACAGCCGCGGTGCAAAGCCTACCAAACATGGGGATTTACAGACATGTACTCCTGGCGCAGCGAATACAATCCGCTCATTCTGGATGATCGTTATCAGGTCAAACCTGCCTACAACGCTCTACAACAACGTTTACAGGAAAACTAGTTAGCGCTTCGACGTCTGAACAACAAGACCAAAGCTGCGATAAGCAAGGCGACGAACCAGGCGAGGGACCACTCGCCCATGCTGAATCCAAGGAACGTCCAAACCACTTCCGCGCAGTTACCGTCTCCTTTGAACAGTAACGACAAGGTCTGCAACCAAGGTTCATTCTCTAACCAATATTGCAGGCCGGGTCCGCACTCAGGCACCTGATCTTTAGGCAAATGCTGAAGCCATACTTGTCGACCAGCGGTGATTATTCCGCCAATAGCGCTCAACGACATCATAGTGGCTGCGAAAGTCTGAATACCTCGCCGCCCAGCGGTGAACAGACCGATGGCCGCAAAGATACCGATGATGACGTAGAACATGCGCTGCGTAATGCATAGCGGACAAGGATCCAGGTACAGAACCTTTTCGGCGTAAATCGCATAACTCATGAGCCCTACAACGGACAGAAGAGCTGCCAGCCAGATGAGTCTGCGACCGTTGACGTCTGATGGGTTCATGTGTGGACTGCTGCTGTTTGAAAACGTTACCTTAGCTTAGCAAAATAGGTGCAATTGTTTAGGGCGGGTGTAATTTTCGGTGTGATGTACACTCTGTCCCTCACCTTTTTCGAGAATTCATCGTGGAATATTGGCAGGATTTCATCCGTTACGAGCACGCTAACAGCATCATGATGGCTTTGGGAGCGGTACTTGTGTTCATCAGCATCATACAAATCTTGAAAAGTAGTTTCAAAATGCTGATCTGGGTGCTCTTTGCGGGGTTAGGTGCCGCTTCCTTATCCTACGGCTTTCAACATTCACCGCTCGATCTGCCCGCGCTGGACAAGTTGAGTTTGTCGGATCTACGGCAACTTGCACCCGATACGGACAGCGACGTACTGAACTACTTGTGTCAAAAGCTCGGAATTGATGGTTCTAATTAGACCAGCCTAGATTCAGGCAGTGGCGGCAGTCGTATGTCGCCTGTTAGTGGATGAGGAAGTAATCCACAAAGTAACGGCCACCCTTGAGAGCAACGGTGGTCATCGCTAGCACTTGGTCATCGGTGCGGGTGTAAAGCTGATTCCAGATGATTGTGAATGATTTATCCTTGCGAAAAATAGTCACTAACTCCCTTTCGCCGGGCAGTCCCCAGTCGCGCTCGCGTTGATCACAGGACGCCAGAAACTCCTCAGAGCCAAGAACACTTTTAAGGCTAACTGAGAAATGTGAGGAGTGGAGTCTGTAATCCCGGCGGGACACGCCCAACATGATGTCATCCATCATGGGCTCTGCGACTTTCAGAATGTCGCTATCTGATAATTCCAAGCAGCTCATAGCTTGATTTTACACTGCATTCAGGTGTGTCGAAGACAGCCTGAACGTTAAAAACAGTACATGTATAAAATACAATGTAGGGACACACGTCACAAAGCAGATCTATCCGTAGATCTGTTGAGACGAGACACTATGCTTCTTCGCGATTCTGCTTACCCATGCGATATCCGCGATACCACTCACTCTCCAACTCCTCATCACCAAAATAGGAATGATGGCAATTTGAAGGTGTAGTGCCCTTCATACCTGCATCCATACCCGCTTTACGTGCCAAAGCCGGTGTGACTTGGTGCATGGGTTTGAATGCTTCGGATATGACTGTATTTAAACCGACGAAATCAAACGTGCGCTTCATTGAGGCAACTCCAACTATATAGTTAAACACCGGGATAGCCCCGGAATGAAGATGACGTTATCACGTGAGGATTAGCTCCTCGTACGACTGGTTCTCAGAAGTTGTTTACGAAAAATCACAAGTACAACGCACTCATCAAAAGTCAGAGCATTGACACAATAGTGAAAGTGACACCCTGTTTATGCAGGAAATTGTTTCAACAAAAACGCGCACTTTGAGAGTGCAAAAGGTAGGAGTCGGTAGGCGCTTTTTAATTCCCGAAAGAGGTGTTACGCGCCTACCGATTTATAAATTAACGAAGCTAAGACGACCTAGTTCCACCACTTATTAGCGGCTTCATTTACATCACCCGTGTGGAAACGAGCAGCGCGATTACTGGGTGGCAAATTTTCTTCATAGAAGAAGTCCGGTAATTCATCATCGCTTTCGGAAAAACCGGCATTTCGGTTAAATTCCGCTTCCATTCTTAAGGTGTCTTTGCCGAGCTCTGTAAAGAAACTTTCTTCAAGCTCAACACCATGCGCATCGTTGATGGCCTGCACCATAAAATCGATACGCTCGTTGGTGACTGATCGTCCGAATATACACAGCCCTAAAGAATCCGCAGAGGCGCACAAAACCTGCATATCTAGACTGACAGCAACGAGTTCTTCCGTCGTTTTGTCCTTACTGTCGTATGATGGAAGGTTGCCTGCCGTGTGATCAGCACCTTGCGCGGTCATCATCATCGTTAAACCGGTTACCTCTATAACTCTAGGGTCATAGGCACTGATTGCCTGTTTCTTGATAACAGGAATTCGTGCAACGCCTAATGCTTCACCCACGCGTGCTGTACCCGATGCGTATAACTTTCCGGCTTCGGTGCCATTGCGTAAATCATCTAGAACCGTATGCATAAACGCTTTGTCACCAAATTCGCCCTTGCCTGAATCCATCAATACGCCGATGGTTCCGCCCAGTTCAATCGTATCAATACCGAGATCGTTGGCCTCATAGTTAAGCTCAGCCAGATCATCAGGGTTTTCTAAACCACAGTTGGTACCCAACAATCCGATGGTTTCGTATTCCACCGGGGATACAACTTCGTTACCGTTTTCATCGGCGTAGACGTTACTGCACTGAATGATGCAGCCAGGCATACACGCATGTGTTTGTTCACCACCACGTGCAATGTTCTGTTCTCTGAGGAAATCCCCGCCCAGTTTGAACGGACCTGTTTCAGTATCCACTGCCTGCCCACCAGTGAAGTTTCTAACCGGGATACCGCCGACGTGGTTTGTGTAGTCTGCAACCATCGCAGTACCGGTTTGCTGAAAGGCTTGAATAGCAGGTTCTGCATCAAGCAACTTTCGATATTCTTTGACTGCGCCCATGACCTTCTTACGTTCATGCAGTGGCGGCATACGATCAAGATCAACAACGATGGCTTTGACTTTCTTAGAGCCCATCACAGCACCTACACCACCACGCGCTGCAAGCCGGCTAGGACGAAGGTCAACATCGCTGAAAGAAATACCGGAAAGAAGGCCTTGGTACTCACCGACGGGTCCGCAAAGCGCCAGACTCACTTTCTTGCCGAAGCGCTCGTGCAACTTGGCAGCGGTTTCAAAGTTGCCCATACCCATGTATTCGCTGGCATCGTGAAATTCAATGGTGCCCTCTTTTCCCATGTGTATCATCGTCCAGTCATCACATACACCATTGAGCGTAAAACCGGCAATTTTCAGTTGTCCCATAGCAAAGGCAAAGGTACCCCCGCCGTTGGCTTCTTTAATACCCATGGTCAGAGGACTTTTGCAACCGACACTCACCCGGTTTGCATTTGAGAAATTGGTCCCTGCAAATGGGCCGGCCGAAAAAATCAGAGGATTATCCGGTCCAAGTGGATCAACATCTGCAGATCCTGCTTCATTCAATGATTTCGCAATGAAGTATCGTCCAGCGCGAACGATATCGACGCCTTCCAGTTCTTCTGTTCGAATGGCACGAGTGGATAACTCAATATGATGGTAATGACGCATAGCGGTGTAACCGAAACTCAGTAATGAAGACTAAAAAAGGTGCAGGCTTGATAATAGCAATAAACGGAATTATGACTCTGAAACGCCGCTTTCGGTGATAATTTTATCGATTAACTCGATCCAGTGAAGCACTGTTCGGCCGCTGCCAGTCTGAATATGCAATTGGCAGCCGATATTGGCTGTCGCTAGGATATCTGGCTGATTGGAAAGTAGCGCAGAAACCTTTTTGGTACGAAGCTGACGGCTTATCTCCGGCTGAAACAGCGAATAGGTCCCGGCAGAACCACAACAGCTGTGAGAGTCGGGAACGTCGAGAAGCTGCACACCGATCTTCCCCAATATGCCCTCAACCGACAACGGTAGCTTTTGTCCATGCTGTAAAGTACAGGGTGGGTGGTAAGCCACCTTCCCCATACCCGCCGCAGCCTTCGTATAGCGACTCAGTTCTTCTTTGTTCAACACCTGAGATAAGGCTTCGACAAGGTCACAGCTGAGCTCACTGATTCTTTTGGCTTTGTCCGCATATTCCGGATCTCCTTCCAGAACATGGCCATAGTCTTTGACCATGACGCCACAACCGCTCGCCGTAGTAATGATGGATTCACAACCAGATTCAACAAAGGGCCACCACGCATCGATGTTGCGGCGCATAAAATCTTTTGCGGCTTCCTGTTCGTTCAAATGAAAGTGAACCGCACCGCAGCAACCTGCCGAAGATGCGCTTTGCAAGTCGATTCCGAATGCGCTTAATACGCGAGTCGCACTTACGTTGGTGGCGGGCGACATGGAAGGCTGTGCGCAACCATCAAGCACCAGCATCTTTCTAGCATGCGTTTTATTGCGCGGAAGCCATGGCACATCCTGACGAGGCGGAATACTTTGAGCAAGCGCGTTGGGAAGAACCGGTCGAAAAAGTTGGCCCAGCTTGACCAGCGAACCGATGCGTTTGGCATAAGGAATAGACGCAAGCACGGCACGTCTCATGAGCTTTTCTTTGAGCGTGCGTGGCACCCTCTCCTCGACCAACGATCTACCCGCATCGATAAGACGTGAGTACTCAACACCCGACGGACAAGTCGTTTCGCAATTTCGACACGTCAGACAGCGATCAAGATGATCCCTCGTGACAGTACTTGGTTCATGACCCTCGATAACCTGTTTGACAAGATAAATTCGTCCGCGCGGACTGTCTTTCTCATCTCCCAGTAAATTATAGGTTGGGCAAGTTGCGAGACAAAAGCCGCAGTGCACACATTTTTTTAACTCATCAGACGCTGCAATCGCGCGTGCATCATTTGATAATGAAGTGGCAATGGTAGTTTGCATAATTACCCCTGCGCAGTCCCTTGTGCCGTGGCTAATTCATCCAACTCAGGATGAAAACGACCGCGATTAAATAGTCGATCAGGATCGAAACTGTCTCTAACGCGCTTTTGCAAACGCTGTAAGGAACCGGACAAGGGTTGAAAAGACGGTTCGTTATTACTTGATTCTCTCGATCCATAACGTGTGGCATGACCTTTGACCGCAGCGGTTGCAGTGAATACGGCATGGGCTGATTCATCAGTAACCAACCACCGTTGCGCACCGGCCCAATCGTACAACCATGAACCTTGCAGATCTATTCCCGGAGCGTGGTCAGCCACAGAGATGCGCCAGATAGATTTATTGGCAGCCTGAGCGTCATTGTTTGTATTGAAAAAAGAATGCGTTTGGTCAGCGACCGATGACCATAGCGAGGCGACATCATTTAGCTGTTCACCACCCAACTCGGCAGCCGCGGCCTTAACAGCGCTTTCACTACCACTTAATCGTAAATAACAGGCCCCATCAATCAACATGGCTCCTGACAAAGGCAGGGGTCTGCGCAGCAACGGAGCAAATGCGGCCGCATCATTCGGCGTCCATTCCTGTCTGAGTGTGAGTTCTAATTCGGGTTTTGGTAATACTTTCATCGAGGTGTCCAGTAATAGCCCCAAAGTCCCCCAGGCACCTACTTGCAATCGGGACACATCATAGCCCGCTACGTTTTTCATCACCTCTCCCCCAAAGGAAAGGTTTTGTCCCAAACCATTAATGATGCGCATACCCAGCACGTAATCACGAGCTGAACCTGTAAAAGGTCGTCTAGCGCCTGACAAGCCACAGGCAAGCACGCCACCAATGGTGCTGTCCTTATACAGTGGTGGCTCAAAGGGAAGCATCTGACCTTCACTGGATAGTGTGCTGACAAGCTCGCTCATCGAGGTACCCGCCCTGACAGACACCACGAGTTCTGTGGGCTCGTAAGAGACAATTCCCGAGTGATTCAACATCGAGAGCGTATCGGCACTGTTAGTGGATACCGGCTCGCCTAAATGCCGTTTACTATCGCCACCCACAATGTGCAAGGGCGATTTCCGTTGGCAGGCATCGTTAACGCGCTCAAGCAAAGCCTGGCTGTCATCATTAGAGTTCAACGAAAGATATCCTGTTTAGAATCGTTCAAGTTCGGGAAATGGAAGTTCACCGTGGTGAATATGCATAGCGCCGAATTCAGCACAGCGTTGCAGCGTTGGTATCGCTTTACCCGGATTGAGTAAGCCGTTTTCATCAAACGCCTTTTTCACAGAATGGAATTGAGTAATCGTATGTTCATCAAACTGCACGCACATCTCGTTAATTTTTTCCATACCAACGCCGTGCTCACCCGTGACGGTTCCACCGACTTCAACGCACAGTTGTAGAATCTTACTGCCCAGTTGTTCAGTTCTATGTAGCTCACCAGGTACAGATGCATCAAACATGATCAGCGGATGCAAATTGCCATCGCCTGCATGGAAAACATTGGCAATAGGTAAGCCGTACTCCTTCGACATCTCTTCCATTCTTTGCAGCACATAGGAAAGCCTGCCTCGTGGAATGGTGCCATCAATGCAGTAGTAATCCGGTGCAAGCCGACCTACCGCCGGGAAAGCAGATTTTCGTCCTTTCCATAACAGCAACCGCTCGGCCTCGGTTTGCGCAATATGTAAACTTGAAACCGAACAGTCGGAGAACACCTTAGAGACACCTGCTACCTGTGCTTCAACTTCCTCGGCAATACCATCCAGCTCACACAGCAGCAAGGCAGCGGCTTCTGTCGGATAACCACACTTTGCAAATGCCTCTGCAGCGACAATGGCAGGGTTGTCCATAAGCTCAAGGCCCGCCGGAATGATTCCCGCGCCAATAACTTTGCCAACCGCATCACCAGCGGCTTCAACACTATCGAAAGCTGCAACAACCAAGGTTGCAACGGGAGGCACGGGTAACAACTTCACTTTGACTTCTACCGTGACCGCGAGCATGCCCTCTGATCCTGTCAACAACGCCATCAAGTCATAGCCTTCGTTATCCAAGCCATCAGCGCCTAAAGTGATGATGTCTCCATCAATCGTGACCACCGTAGCGGACAGCACATTGTGAACAGTTAAACCGTATTTCAAACAATGCACGCCACCTGAATTCTCAGCAACGTTGCCACCAATGGTGCAGGCAATTTGCGACGACGGGTCCGGCGCGTAATAAAGACCGAAGGGACGAGCAGCATCTGAAATAGCGAGATTCCGAACGCCCGGCTGCACACGTGCAAAACCGTTCTTGTCGTCAAGCTCCAGAATTTTGTTGAATTTGGCGAGCCCTAAAATGATGCCATCTTCGTGGGGTAAAGCACCGCCAGAAAGACCGGTGCCAGCGCCTCTGGCTACGACAGGGATTTCGTTGTCCCGTGCCCAGATCATGATCGATTGCACCTGCTCGATCGTTTCGGGCAACACCACTAATAAAGGTGTGGCCTTGAGGGCGGTCAAGCCATCAGACTCATAGGGAATAAGCTCTTCCGGTGTGGATAAAATACAGTTAGCAGGTACAAGTGTTTTAAGTTCCTCACCCAGTGAAGCACGACGCTGTAAGCGCACATGCAACTGCTCATCTGCATCTACTGCCATATGTGATCCGATGTCGCCTTGCCCGGTCAAAACAGATTTATCCGCCGATGTGTCAGATTGCGGAGTGCTTGGATTGGCTGACATGCTTTGGACTCCTCGTAACTTATTTAGATGGTGCAACTAAAAAACTGTGGCGGTTACGATAGTACCTACGTGCGCGAATCACCAAGCATTATGGGACCATTCTACCCAGAATTTGTACTTTTAGAAGACTGTCTTGGATCTCAAAGTGATGGACTTTAAAATTAGCGCATAGCTAGTCTGAACACCGGTTGTAGTTAAACTACCAAATTAAGGAAACAAATGCGTCATCTAAGCGTAAGCCCATTTACAGCCATTATTTACGATTAATCCAATATTAAAAATAAACGTAAGGTAAAGTAAGCACTAAGAACAAAATGAACCTCGGACATCGGGTTTTGTCCGAAGAGTAAATTGACTACATTTATAAAGAATAAAAATCGATGAGACGCAGAAGAAACGCAAAAATCATTGCCACTTTGGGCCCATCGAGTAACAGTTACGAGACCATACTGCAATTATTCGATGCAGGTATTGATGTCTTCCGGCTCAATTTCAGCCACGGCAGCCACGAAGATCACGCCAAAACTTACAACATCATTCGCAAGATAGAAGAAGAACGCGGGCGCCCCATCGGCGTACTGGCAGATCTCCAGGGCCCCAAACTCCGGGTTGGCACCTTCGCCAATGGCAAGGAAATGCTGGAGCCAGGACAAAAATTTATCCTGGATCAAGATCCGACACCGGGAGATGCTACCCGCGTTTCACTAATGCACCCCGAAATATTCGAGGCGATGACGGTCGGCGCCCAGCTTCTTATCAACGACGGAAAGATACGCCTTAAGGTTCTCGAATTCGACGAACATCAAGCAGTGACAGAAGTCGTCGTCGGTGGCGAGATCAGCGGCAACAAGGGAGTCAATGTCCCCGACTTGTACCTACCCATCTCTCCTCTGACCGAAAAAGACCGACGCGATCTGGATTACGCGCTCGACATGGGAGTCGACTGGGTTGCAATTTCCTTTGTTCAGCGCCCATCAGATATGAAAGAACTTCGCGATCTAGTGGGGACTCGCGCTGCCATCATGGCCAAACTTGAAAAGCCTTCGGCCATTGAACATCTGGAAGCCATTGTTCAGCTCAGTGATGGCGTTATGGTTGCGCGAGGCGATCTCGGTGTTGAGATGCCGCAGGAAAAAGTACCGGTTGTTCAAAAACGCATTCTGAGATGCGCAAGACAGGAAGGAAAACCTGTAGTTGTAGCCACTCAGATGCTCGAATCCATGATTCACGCTCCCATTCCAACGCGGGCCGAAAGCTCTGATGTTGCAACGGCAATTTACGATGGCGCTGATGCGGTCATGCTGTCAGCTGAGACCGCTGCCGGCAGTTTCCCCATCGAAGCGGCAACCGCTATGAACCGCATAATAATCGAGGTGGAAAGAGATCCGCATTATCGGAAAACAATCGACTCGTATCTGCCTACACCGGGTGACCAGGTGGCGGACGCCATCAGTTCATCACTGCGCCATGTGGCAACCGTCATGCCGTTAGCCGCTACCTTCACCTACACAGAATCAGGCTTCTCTAGTTTTAGAGCGGCGCGCGAGCGTCCTGAAGCGCCGGTACTCGGCTGCACACCAAATCGTGATACAGCGCGCAAACTAGCGTTGGTTTGGGGTGTTCATGCTATTACCTATGAAGTCATGAACAGTATTGACGACATGGTCTCCACAGCTATCAAGTTATGCCTGCGCGAGGGATTCGGCGAGATGGGTGAAATCATCGCCATTACCGCCGGTATGCCTTTCGGCAGAACAGGCACTACAAACATGCTCAGATTGACCCGCCTGAAAGAGTTACCCGATTAAGAATCAAGGACTTGGGCTATAGTAAACAATGTTGTCACGTGATGAAGTTGGTAGATGATTGAGCCGATTGTCAGTTATTCTTGCATAGTTCAGTACCGATAACCTACGGGCACGCTTTGTGAAAACACAACTCAAATCGCTGTGCACCCCGCTGTTTATGGGTGTTCTAATAGCTACATCACCGCTTGTTGCGGCCAATACCGATAACTCTGTTGCACACACTATTATTGCCAGAGACGTCATTGTTGCGCCTGGTGATACGCTAACTTCTATAGCCAAGCGTGAACTGGGACGTGCCGGATTGGCACCGCAGTTGGCTGAGTTCAATAACCTTGTCGTCTCAGCAACATTGGTGCCCGGTCAAATCGTCCACATTCCTATTCATGTGCCAGTGCGCGAAGAATTCGCAGACGTTATTTTTGTCAAAGGGAATGTCATCGCCCGTCGCGCCGTGCCCGACTCCGAGCCGCCCGAAGCTATCACCGTCGGATTGCAAACATCCGACTTTGGTAATGGCGAAACCATCGTGCTATCGCGCGATACAGATATATTACCCGGCGATCTTATCGATACCGGAGACAATGGTTTTGTCAGTATCGAGTTTTCCAGCGGCTCCGTTATTAATCTGCAGCCCAGCACGGTAGCCATTCTAAACAGACTCAACTGCCTACCCAGTGATGACAGTTGCATTATTGATATCCAAACAGTTCGTGGCAAAGTCACATCAAACGTGCAAACCCGTGAAGACCAGCCTGTCGACTTCCGCATAACCACACCGTACGCGACAGCTGCTGTTCGAGGGACATTCTTCGATATTGACGCAGACCAACAAGATCTCATTGTCGGCGTCACCGAAGGCATTGTCGACCTTAGCTCACAAGGCTCAGACAAACTCGTTCAGCTAGACCAAGGCTTCGGTAGTTTCATTAAAGATGGTGGCGCACCCAACGATCCTATAGCGCTGTTAAGTGCTCCCGTATTCAAGCGTGTTCCCACTAGGGTAGCCAGAGGCGACAGTATCAGCTGGTGGCCCATCACTGATGCCGTTCAATATGCCACTCTTATTTCATCCGACACTGCCGGATCCGACGCGCTAACCACCTTTAACGTGAATAGCGATAACCTAGGTGTTGAAGGCATTCAATCAGGCGATTACTTTATACACCTGCGCGGCGTTGATGAAAACGGCATTCAGGGGTTTAGATCTCAGTCCATGATCACCATCGCTGATATCGACAGCAACTTGTCCCCGGTCAATACAACAATATCGGTAGAAGGCTCCGAATATCTTGTAGAAGTGACAAACCCATCGGAGGTAGCTATTGGTTATGAAATACAAATCGCCAATGATGCATCCTTCGACGATCCGCTTTCTGTTGACGTTGATGCCGGCGGTTCAGCGTATTTTCGAGTTAGCGACAATGTCGTCTATGCAAGGGCGCGTATCCTTATGGACCCTTACACAGTGTCAGAGTTTGGCAACATAGCTAACGGATCAAGATAACGTCGAAAAATAAAACCTTTATTCGACGAACTTAAAATCGATAGCACGGCGAGCGCGAGACAATTGCTCCAGCATATTGTCGCCGCCGCGAACCGCAACTCCCACAGCCAGCACATCCAACACGACCATCTGCCCCAGGCGAGACTTTACGGGTGAGAAGATATCGCTATCTTCATTAACATCTACCGTTAACGAGATATCACTCTTTTGCGCTAGGGGTGAACGAGTAGCCGTCACCGAAATTACCTTTGCCTGTGACTGTCTGGCTATTTCCACCGTTTTTAATATATCGCTACTGCGCCCTGAATGCGAAATGGCAATAACCAACGCATTCTTATCCAGTAATGCTGCTGAGGCATGCTGAATATGAGGGTCAGAGTAGGCAATCGCAGGCTTACCCAATCGAAAGAATTTTAACTGCGCATCTTCTGCCACAACCGCCGAGCCACCTGATCCATAGAGCTCAACTCTTTCGCACTGCTCATATAGCTCAATGGCCTTGTCCAGATCTTTTTCGTTGATCTGATTTCTGATTTGAACAAGCGAGGCAATGGCTCCGTCTAGCAGTTTATTTGCAAGCTCTTTACTCGAGTCATCCAACGTCACGTTTTGATAGAAAAATGTCCCTCGACGCGCAAGATCCTGTGCAAGCTTGAGCTTAAACTGCTGGAAACCGACACAATCTAAAGCACGGCAAAAACGAATGACCGTAGGCTCACTCACTGACGCTCGTGTCGCTATAGACTGAATCGACGATTGAACAGTGCCCTCCGGATCATCAACAACAACGTCTGCCACTTTTTGCTCAGACTTCCGTAAGGAATCACGTGCCGCTTTTATTTTAGCTAGCACGAGCTTACGGGCTCCAAAAAACAGTCATTAATTCGGGCTTTTCAACGACAAGACCGGTTATTGGTGCATCACCCGCTTGATACTGCGAAGCCGACATATCTTGAAGCGCATCGTGCAGAACCTCGCATTTACCATCACCGGTCATGTGTAAATACCGATGGCTGGCATTGAGCAAGGCTGCGCGCGTCAGCGTGATTCGATCTTGTGTAACGGACGGAGGATGCATCATGGAAACCGTCTCTGTGCTTTGCAAATCCATAGCAGACGCTAACTCATCCGCTGGCGCATCCGGAAACAAAGAAGCAGTATGACCGTCACCTCCCATACCCAAAATGACAGCGGTGAACGGAGTTGCCATATTCTTCACATTGTCGGTAACCAAACGGCATGCCGCATCTGTATCGGTATTTTCGACATACAGAGATACGAACTTAGCACTGGCCGCTTTATTCACCATCAAGGTGTTACGCACTAAAGCTTCATTGCTGTCCGAATCAGTCAGTGGCACCCAACGTTCATCTGCCAGAGTAATACTGACATTCGACCAGTCTATGTCCGCGTTCGACATGTATTCAAAAACCGGGGCTGGTGTGCTGCCGCCTGAAACGACAAGCGATGCTGCACCTTTTGAATCCAGGGCATCGGATAGGTTCGCCAATAAAGCATCACCAAGGCTTGCAGCCAAGGCGATTTTGTCAGCAGCTGTTTGCCATTGAACGCCTAATTTCTTTAAGCGCTCTTCGGTAGCTGCGATGTAATCTGTCGTGGTCATAGCGTCTTTTCAAAACCGATTTCTAGTTGTCTTCGTTCCACTGAAGACCTTCTTTACTGATCAATGCACTGGCAGCGCCAGGCCCCCAGGTACCGGAAGTGTATCCCTTAGGAGCGATCTCAAATTGCTCCCATGCCTCAAGAATGGGATCAATCCATGCCCAAGCGGCAGCCACCTCATCTCGGCGCATAAACAATGTGGGATTACCTCTTATGACATCTAACAACAGCCTTTCATAAGCAATCATCTTACGCTTCTGAAACACATCGTTGAAATCAAGATTTAAAAACACCGGTTGCAGCTGTATATCATCGCCCCAGGCTTTTACGTAGATTCTCATGCGGATGCTTTCTTCCGGTTGCAACCGAATGATTAATTGATTCGGTGTGCTGAAGCCATCGGCAGTTGAAAAAATGGAATGCGGCACCTTTTTGAAATTGATGACGATTTCTGTGGTTTTACTCTCCATGCGCTTACCGGTACGCAAGTAGAAAGGCACGCCCTCCCAACGCCACGAGGCAATCTCTGCCCGAAGCGCGACAAACGTTTCAGTCATGCTATCAGCAGGTATGTCTTTTTCGTCCAAATAGCCCTGTACTGGCCCATCAACATAGGCGCCAGCCTTGTATTGACCGCGGACTGAATTATCAATGGCATCGATACCCACTAGCGGTTTCAGTGCTCGGAGTACTTTTATCTTTTCGTCTCTGACAGCGTCAGGATCGATGCTAACCGGGGGTTCCATCGCGAGGATAACCAACAGCTGCAGCAAGTGGTTTTGCACCATATCTCGTAGCGCGCCCGTTTGATCATAGAAACCACCCCGCCCTTCAACACCCAGCGACTCAGCGATAGTAATTTGCACATCGTTAATTCGCTCATTTCGCCACAATGGCTCAAATAAGGCGTTACCGAATCGCAGTGCTAAGAGATTCTGAACAGTTTCCTTGCCGAGGTAGTGATCGATCCTGTAGATCTGACTTTCTTCGAAGGCTTCCGACAGCTCATTGTTGATTTCCTCAGCCGAAGCTTGGTCACGGCCCAACGGTTTTTCCAAGGCGACCCGACTTTCCGGTGTGATTAACCCTGCAGCCTGGACGCCTTTGGTGATGTGGGTGAATAAGCTAGGAGCAACTGAGAGATAGAAAACCCGCACGAAGGATTCACGCCCTTCGAGACATTTAGCCAAGGGTTGGTATGATGCGACATCGGTGACATCGACCGGAAAATACAGAATGCGAGTCAGAAAAGCTTGCCAGTGATCCTCATCGAAATCTTTGTCGCTGATGTGCTCCCTGACCTCTTCATTGACCCATTCTCGAAATGCCTCGGTCGTGTACTTAGAACGCGCCACCGCGATTATTCGGCCTTCCTCTGGCAACTGATTTTCGCAATGACGAAAAAACAGGGCTGGTATTAGCTTCCGGACAGAAAGATCGCCCGTTCCACCGAACAGAACGAAGTCGAAAGGTTTAAGGTCTTCATTTGAATTAAGATTCATTTTGTAATATTACTACAATTGCAAATTTACCAGTAAGACTTTTGATTTTACCGAATACTTGCTGTGAAGACTCAAACATTTACATGGAATTTAAAAACTTCTATGACATAATTATGTAATTCATTTACAAGTATCAGGCACTCTCTAGATGTCGTCTATAAATACAGTGGTTCATGATGTTACAGCACGCATCATAGAACGTAGTAAACCCAGCCGAACTGACTACCTCAACCGAATCAATAAGCTGGCAGAGTCACCACCAGGCCGCGGCGCCATGGGCTGCACAAACTTGGCTCACGCATTTGCTGCCTCCCCAGCCAATGACAAGCTGGTTCTGCATGCTGAACGAGCACCCAATCTCGCTATCGTTACGGCTTACAACGATATGCTCTCTGCCCACCAACCCTACGAATATGCACCTGAGAAAATCAGGGAAGCCGTCAGAGCCGTAGGTGCTACAGCACAGGTTGCCGGCGGAACACCAGCCATGTGCGACGGTGTTACCCAAGGCCAGCTAGGCATGGAACTCTCCCTATTTAGTCGCGATGTTATTGCCATGTCTACGGCTATCGCGTTGTCGCACAACGTATTTGATGCCAGCGTCTACCTGGGCGTGTGCGACAAAATTGTGCCTGGCCTACTGATGGGTGCCTTGTCCTTTGGCCACCTACCTGCAGTGTTTATTCCGGCAGGCCCCATGACAACCGGCATTCCCAATAAAGAAAAAGCGAGAACACGACAACGGTTTGCCGAAGGCAAAGCCACCCGAGATGAGCTGCTGGAATCCGAGAGCGCCTCTTATCATGGCCCGGGCACTTGCACTTTCTATGGCACGGCCAACAGCAACCAGATGTTGATGGAAATCATGGGGCTACACCTGCCCGGTGCGGCGTTCATTAATCCCGGCACAGATCTACGCTCAGAACTTACGATCGCTTCAGCACAACGTGCCGTGGCAATCACATCAAGAGGTGACGAGTTCACTCCAGTAGGTCGCATGATCAACGAAAAGGCCATCGTCAACGCAATTGTCGGCCTTCTGGCAACAGGCGGGTCAACAAACCACACTTTGCACCTTGTCGCCATTGCTCGCACTGCCGGCATTATTATTAATTGGAGCGATTTTGACGATCTCAGTCATGCAGTTCCACTGCTGACACACGTCTATCCCAGCGGCCAAGCCGATGTTAATCAGTTTCATGCAGCTGGCGGTATGTCACTCGTCATCAAAGAATTACTGGACGGCGGTTTCGCCCACGATGATGTCGAGACCATTGCCGGTTCAACCGGACTGTATCAGTACACACAAGAACCCTGGCTCGATAACGAAACACTGGCATGGAGAGAAGGGCCCTCTACTCCGTTAGATGATTCAATCGTCAGACCCGCTGACAATCCTTTTCAAGCAGATGGCGGCTTACGCCTGCTATCAGGCAATCTGGGACGTTCCGTTATCAAAACGTCTGCGGTTAAAGCCGAACATCGCGTTATCGAAGCACCGGCCATTGTTTTCTACTCCCAAGACGCGCTAAGAGTTGCGTTTGATAATGGAGAATTAGAAAAAGACTTCATCGCGGTTATCGCCTATCAGGGCCCTCGAGCTAATGGCATGCCCGAGCTGCATAAATTAACGCCAATTCTGGGCGTTTTGCTCGACCGCGGATTCAAAATAGGCTTGGTCACTGACGGACGTATGTCTGGAGCATCGGGCAAAGTGCCTGCCGCTATTCATGTATCACCCGAGTGCGTACTTGACGGGCCTTTGGGCAAAGTCAGAACAGGCGATGTTATTCGCTTGGATGCAGATTCTGGTGTATTGAATGCATTGGTTGATGAAAAAGAATGGGCCGATAGAGTTGTTGAACATCCAGATCTCAGTCGCAAAACGGTCAATATGGGAAGAGAGTTATTTAGCGCCTTCAGACACCATGTCACAAGTGCAGAGACCGGTGCGGTCGCCATGTTCGACGAATAGACTATCGCCGCTTGCCTCTAAAAATCAAAAGGAATAAACCATCATGAATGTTCGTGAACTCATGCAGACGGCGCCCGTTATTCCGGTGCTGGTTATAAACGATGTAGCAACAGCGCGCCCGTTGGCAGAAGCACTGGTGGCGGGCGGACTAACGGTTCTTGAAATTACATTAAGAACACCGCAAGCGCTCGATGCCATAAAAGCCATGACGGAAGTCGAAGGCGCCATCGTTGGCGTGGGAACGGCACTCGATGGAGACGACCTGAAACGCGCACAAGATCACGGTGCAACATTTGCCGTTAGCCCGGGCTACACCCATGAACTAGGTGCCGCTGCTCGACAGATCAACATGCCACTATTGCCCGGCATCGCAACCTCCGCCGACATTATGCGAGCTCGAGACGGCGGCTTTACAGAGCTCAAATTTTTTCCGGCATCCCAGGCAGGTGGGCCGAAAATGCTTAAGGCGCTCGGCGGACCATTTACAGAAACAGTTTTCTGCCCAACCGGCGGCATAAATGCGGAATCTGCAAAAGATTATCTATCGCTGAGCAACGTGCTCTGCGTCGGTGGATCCTGGGTTGCACCTTCCTCTATGGTTGACGCCGGCGATTGGAGTGGCATCTCCGAACTGGCCAAAGCCTGTAAGGACCTTCGCGCTTAGTTTTTTAAGCTAACAGCTCGTAGGGATGCTTATAACCTGGCAGCTCTGAGAGGCGCTGCAACCAGTCAGACACACGTGGTGGCACGGACAACCGTGCCTCGTCTGCATATTGCAGATACGCACAGGTTGAGAAATCGGCGATAGTTGGCGTGTCTCCAACAACAAGCCAAGGCTGACCCGTACTTAACGTTTCTTCCAATACGCCAACATCATGGGCATATCGTGCAGTAAGCCAAGGCATGGCTTGACGCAGTGTTTCATTGTCTTTTTCGAATCGTTCGAATACGCGTATTTGCGGAATACACAAGCCAATCTTATTGGCTTCCCACACTAACCACTGCTCGCAGAGAGTTTGTCGTTCAGCAGATTCGAAACCCCACAGACCGGTTTCTCTAGCCAGATGCATCAGAATCGCGTTGGACTGAACCCAGGCTTGCCCATCTTCGAGCAACAAGGGAACTTCACCAAACGTAGCCGCCGCCTGAAACTCCTCCGAACGTTGATCACGCGCCTTCCAGATATCGACGACTTCATAGTCATGCTCAATACCCGCATGCAACATAAAGAAACGCACTTTAAAGGCGTGCCCGGAGTCAGGGTGACCAAACAACTTTTTCATACTTCACAGCCCCCTTGTCTATCAGGAAATTGAGTTGACGTTAGTCGTTTCGATTTACCAGAGATTCAGCACTAGCACCAAAGCCATCAATACGATAACGACAAACATCATACCGGCGACACTCCAACCTCTGGCCAAAGGTGCGCCTGGTTTAGAGAATCTCTCGATAATCCCTACACCGCCATCCACAATCCCAAGTAACGCTTCTCTCACACGTCGGTTGATTGAAACCACAACTGATGCAATGACGGGAATAACACTGGGAATGACCTTTCGATAAACAACGTCGGTGTCAATATTGGTCGCACGCACCTCCGGCGGATGAACCCCTGTTTTCATCAGGAAGACAAATGCCAGCAGCGCAAATATTAGCAACTGCATTTGTACTAGAACATGATCAACCGTGTATGGCTGGTAGCTGACGTCATACGGCAGCAAGCTGTATAACAGTGATGGGAAAACACCAATAATTATGCACAGAGCCGCGGTAATGATCATCGCTATACGCATATGAATTGGTGCTTCTGCCGGGCGTTTCCCGCTATCGTGCGCAAAGAAAGTAAAGTACGGAATTTTGATGCCGGAGTGACTCAACACACCTGCCGATGCTATCAACAAGGCTAACCACACCAGGTAATAACCATTAGCCGCAGACGCATCTAGAATCAATGATTTGGAAACAAATCCACTGAATAGCGGGAACGCAGAGATAGATGCAGCGCCGACAAGACAGCACACCATCGTGACCGGCATCGTCTTATAAAGACCACCCAACTCTGACGCTTTGGATGTACCGGTTCTATACAAAACGGCACCCACACTCATAAATAGCAGTGATTTATACAGGATATGACAAAACGCATGAGCTGCCGTGCCATTGAGGGCTAGCTCTGTTCCAATGCCTACACCGACCACCATAAACCCAAGCTGGTTATTCAAACTGTAGGCAAGAACTCGACGTAAGTCGTTTTCTATCTCTGCGAAGAAGATCGGGAACAGGGTCATGATTGCACCGATATAAATAAGTATATCGGTACCGGCATAACCGCGCGCCAAAGCATAAACAGCCATTTTGGTGGTGAAGGCAGACAGAACGACAGTCCCCGTGACCGTTGCCGCTGGATAGGAATCTTGCAGCCAGTTATGCATTAACGGGAAGGCGCATTTTATGCCGAAGGATAGAAAGATTAACCAGGTACCGGCACTGACCAAACCCAAATGCTCGAAGGCAATTGAACCTGTATCTTGATAGTGCAACAACAGACCGGCAAGCAGGAGTACACCTGACAATACTTGAATGATCAGATAGCGCATGCCGGTTGAAAAAGACGCTTCTGTTCGTCTCGCCCAAATGAGAAAGACCGAAGCCAACGCAGTTCCTTCCCACCACAAAAACAAGGTAATCAGATCACCGGCAAAAACGCCACCAATGGCAGAACCGGCATAAGCTAGCGTAGCTATCTGCTGAACACTGTCGCGAACGTGCCAAGCGTAGAGACCAGAAAGAAACGCTGCGATGGAAAAAATTATGCCGAAGATTAAGGACAACTTGTCCACACGCATAAACGTCAATTCAAAACCGACGACTGACAACACAGCGTGAGCACCTGTCGCGTAGCTGAGCATGACGGCTAGCGCTAGGACAGGGACGCCGAGCAACAACAATGCTCGCCATCTGGGCGCTAGCAACGGACACAATGCCGCCGCTATCAAATAGATGAACGGAGGTGCCAACACCGTACTCATGAATCTGACTCTCTAGTTGCTGTTGCTGTTGCAGTTGCAGTTGCGGCGCTATCGCCCCGGCCCATTAGCTCATCCTTAAACGATGCAAGGCTATCGTTACTTTTTTCGCTATGAGGAATACGCTCTGTTCCCTCTAAGGGATACTCCTCAGCGTCCACACCGTGTGGTGCGTAAAACGATTCATCACGCGCGATAAACACTCTCAACGCCTTAGCACCCAGAACAATGAGCGAAAACGATATGAATCCTGCAAGCGGGTAAAAACCAATCAGTTGCTCACCTGGAACCTTTGTATGTCGATGCCATAAAAATTCCATTAAAAATAACAAAGCACACAGTACAGCCAACCCAATGATGAGCTTATCGACGCTCTTCATGGAATCAGCCCATAAAAATTTACGCGCCAGAGGAGAATACGATTCGCTCTCGTCTTGCGAAGATTGATCAGGAGTCATCGCCATTGAATTAGTCCAATCAGTTCTGTGGCTGGCTGCGGATTGAGAAAAAGCACAATACACATCAGGGACGTCAACCCGATTGCCCAGAGGCAGGCAGGTGGTGCTTCACGTCGCACAGGTTTTTCACCCGGTGCCAATTCCGGATCGGCCCTTAAGAAAGCCCGCAAAGGAATAGGTAGCAAGTATGCGATGTTCAGCAAGGTACTGAGCATAAGCACCGCCGCCCAAATGATCGTACCGGTATCAAGTGAGCCACCCGCGATCAACAACTTACTCCAAACACCTCCTGCCGGAGGCAGGCCGATGATACTAACGGCACCGATAAAAAACGCTGCCATCGTAAACGGCATTCGCTTACCGATCCCATCAAGCTTTGATATTTCTGACTTATGCAAAGCCACCATGATGGCGCCCGCGCAAAAGAACAACGTGATCTTGCCAAAGGCATGCATAACAATATGCAGAACGCCACCACTGACAGACATCACCGTCGCCAATAACGCTGCCATAATGATGTAAGACAACTGGCTGATCGTCGAATAAGCCAACCGCGCTTTTAGATTATCTTTGGAAAATGCCACGATTGAGGACACGATAACCGTGAAGGCTGCAACCGGAAGAAGCCATTGCGCAGCACCGGTTGATGTCACCGTATCTATGCCGAAGGTGTAAGTCACAATTTTCAGTAAGCTGAAAACACCCGTTTTTACGACTGCCACGGCATGCAAGAGCGCACTCACCGGTGTGGGAGCAACCATCGCTGCAGGCAACCATCGATGAAAAGGCATGATGCCCGCTTTAGCAATACCAAAAACGAATAAGGCCAACAACAACGCCATTGCGCCCTTACCCAATCCCGCATCGGCCAGCACTCCACCGGGTACAAAATCCAGCGTACCTGCTGAAGTTGCGGTCCAGATAATAGCGGGCAGCAGAAAACCGATAGAGGTCGTCATCAATATGCCCAGATAAACACGTCCTGCCTTCTTAGCCTTATCACCACCAGCATGAGTGACCAGCGGGAATGTAGAGAGAGTAATAACCTCATAAGCCACGAACAGTGTCAGCAGGTTATCGGCATAAGCTGCAGCCATAACAGCGGCTAGCGCTATTGCAAAGCACGTATAAAAACGCGTCTGGTTTATCTCATGATGACCACGCATATAGCCAATGCTGTAAATGGTCGTCACCACCCATAAGAAGCTGGCTAGCAGGCCAAACATCACACCCATGGGTTCGGCAGATAGCCGCAACGAATAGTCAGCCAGTATGTTTATTTCGCCACTGACAACGGCCGTACCGTTCAGAAGATCGTTATAGATATTCTTATTGATAAGAAACAGCACAATGCCAGCGATGATGATTGAAATCTCACGCCAGTTTTTGCGCTTCTCCCCGAACAGAAGAATAAACGGGATGACGGCCAGAGGCGGCAGAAGTGTCCAAATAGGATTCATCTAGAAACCACCCAGTAATTGTCTGGCTGCAGCTGACGCGACTTCCAGAGTTTCACTACCATTGATGCCAAAGTACAACCCGACGATCACTAACAAATACAGTGGAAGCAACATACTGAGAGGTGCTTCTGACATACCTGTGCTTTGTTCACCCGCTTCTCTCGACTGTCGAAACAGCATGATTTCGATAACACGGCCGACGTAGATCACCGCAAGCAGTGAACTGATGAGTATAAGCACGGCCAATGGCCAAAAGCCTCGATCCATCGCAGCGCCGATAAGCGTGAACTTACTGACAAAGCCCACCGTTAACGGCACACCGATAAGCCCTAACCCTGATATAGCAAACGCGACACAGGTAAACGGCATGCGCTTGAACAAATTGTCGAACGATGGAGCGTGCGTGTGGCCAATACGAAATAGGATGCAACCCACGGCCATAAACAAACTGGTTTTAACAATGGCGTGATTGACAATATGCACGATGCCAGCGGACAAGCCGGCTTGCGTTGCTAGCGAAATACCGGCAACGATATAACCGATCTGCGCCACACTGGAGTAAGCCAACATACGACGTAAATCCGTTTGAAAAACCGCAACAACCGACATAAGCACAAAACCGCCTATCGCCGCCGGCAGCAGCACGCCATTAAGCAGTAGTTGGCCAAAGCTATAGTCTTCGCCAAAAATACTGAAGAAAAAACGTAGCAATACATATAGCGATACTTTCGTGGCTGTGCCTGCCAGAAATGCGGTTACCGCGATAGGGGCAAACGTATAGGCATTAGGCAGCCAAGCATGAAGCGGAAAGACAGCGGCTTTTATCAGCACACCCATCGTAATAAAGCTGAATGCGACCAACACCGCTCGTTGCGATTCCGAATCTGGAATGCGTTCTGCCAAGTCGATCATATTGAGCGTACCGGTGGCGGCAAACAAAAAACCAATACCGATAAGAATGAAAGATGCACCCACACTACCCAGAACCAAGTAGCGGAAACTTGCGGTTAATGCTCGTCTTTCGCTGCCAAAGGAGATGAGCATGTAGGTTGCAAGCGACGACACCTCGAGAAAAACAAAGACATTGAACGCATCGCCGGTAATCACGATGCCTAGCAAACCGGTGACACAGAGCAACCACGCAGAATAAAATAAATAATGCTTGGCTAAGGGTATTGCCTTGCTGACACTTTGGTAGGCGTAAATGAGAACGATCGAACTGATGGCCGAGACTAGTAATAACACCGAGGCATTAAGCGTATCAATGTAATATTCAATTCCTGTCGGCGCGGCCCATCCACCCAAGGCATATCGTATAGGCCCCTCAAGTTGCACTTGCATCAGAAGCTGCCAGGCAACCCAGCAAGCGAATACATTGGCAGCCAGGGCGATGATCCAACTGAATCGAGGGTTTCGCACCAGAACACACAATGGTGCTGCAAGCATCGTTATTAATACTTGCAACGCTGGTAATTGATCTGTCATTTAGGCCTCCGGCTCTCTGGCTTCAATGACCTTGATTTCGTCTTCCTCAATCGTGTCGTAGGTTTCGTAAATGCGGACAATAAGCGCAAGCGCAACCGCACTGGTTGCAACACCGACCACAATCGCTGTGAGGATCAGTACATGCGGGAGAGGATTGGAATAAACAACCGATTGATCTTCTAACAGAATCGGTGCAGTGCCGCCTTTCACCTTACCTATGGTGATGTAGAGATAAAATATCGACGTTTGAAAAACGCCCAGCCCGATGATTTTCTTTACCAGGTTATAGCGCGCAATCATGATGTACAAACCCGCCATCATAAGCACGATAACAACCCAGTAACTGTACAACCCTATTAACTGGTTCATCGTTTACTTGCAAAATTATAAAAGAGGCTAATCATGACGGCCGTGACCGTGACACCCACACCCAGTTCAATCGCAAAAATTCCCCAGTGCTGGCCACTGAGCGGATTATGAGCCAGGACATCATAGTCCAGTAAATTTCCACCCATGAGCATCGTGACGGCACCGGTTCCGGCATAAAGCAGCACCCCGATGGACATCATTATGTGGAGAGTTCTTGGTGGGAGAACTCGTCGCGTTCTTTGCAGACCGAATATCAGTCCGTGCAGAATAAACGCACTGGCAAAGATGACACCGGCTTGGAAGCCACCACCGGGTCCATAGTCTCCATGGAACTGAACATATAGCCCGAACATCAATACAAAAGGTACGAGCAGCCGTGTTAGAACTTGAAGAACGCGGTGCCTTTGTCTTGGATACAATTTCACGATGGCGCTACTCAGTCCTGCCCAACATTGTCATTAGCTATTTTTGCCGGCACATCGCCCGGCGCATCTTCTGGCGGCTCTTCTTCAGGTCGTCTGCGCTTGAGACCCAAGAGACTAAGCACAGCAATACCAGCAGCAAATACGACCAAGGTCTCCCCAAGAGTATCGTATCCGCGATAACTGGCCAGAACGGACGTGACCACGTTTGGTGGTCCAACCTCACCCGCTGATTCTTCAATGAACCGTACCGCTAATTCAGGATGCGATTGTGCAGGCGAATTTCCGGAACCGAAATGCGGCATATCCAAGGTTCCGTAGATGAGTACGCCACCGGTGATCACAACGAATACTAGTGCGATCAAACTGTCATGAGCCGTTTTTTTCTGCTCGTGCTTCGTAAACGACAATGCTCCGAGAAACAGAATAGTTGAGATGCCAGCGCCAACGGCGGCCTCAGTAAACGCAACATCCACCGCATCCATAACCACAAATGCGCCTGCTGCCAATAAGCTATAAACCCCGAGCAAGATCACCCCACCCAGCAAGTCCTTCAAAACGATGATTCCGATGGCTGTAATTGCTAGGAACGTCAGCAATACCGCCGCTACAAATGTTTCCATCAGCGCTGAGTTCCTTTGCCGTTAGGTGCGTCAACTTCTAAAAATTCAGTCAAGCCCATCTCCTGACGGTAGCGCTCGCTGTCCTGACCCGATTGGTAGTCAGCAGGCCGGGACCGTGCAAGTTGCATGGCTTCTTCCGAGGAATCCAATAGCGGCTCTCCGTCTCGACCGACAGGGACTCGACCACTGAGTAATGCAGTCTTGGCAAGTGCATGCGACGCAGTCGGTGCGGTAAAGAGCGTAAAAAACAGGATCAGTATGACTTTTACGGCTGCCATCAAACTGCCGAATACGAACAAGGACTGCAATATCAACGCGGCCGCTATGAATAGAGCTCCACCGGTATCAGTGATACTCGCAGCATGAAGTCGTGTATAAAAATCTGGCATACGAATCATGCCCACAGCGCCTGATACAACAAACACGCAGCCAATCAACATGAGAATCCAGCTGACAACGTGAATAACTGAATCAATCATCAGTAGTCGTCCTCTTGGTAAACACCGCTGGCTTGATCACTGAATTCAAACAGTTTGAGAACGGCGACGGTCCCTAAGAAGTTGATCAGCGCATAAACCAATGCGATATCGAGAAAATCCGGCCTACCGGTCATGAATCCGTAAAGTGCAATGAGAAGGACCGTTTTGGTGCCGAATGAATTCACCGCTAACAGACGGTCGAAGAGCGTCGGCCCCGCAAGGGCTCGCATCAGTGTCAGTGCCATTGTGATTAGCACAGCAATAGTGGCTGCTACAAACATCTCAATACTCCCCCTCTACAAGCCGAAGGTGAGACTCGAGATCACGAACACGCGCAGCCATCTCTCCGTCATCGAGCTCCTGCAAGCTGTCATCATGAAGTGCGTGAACCAGCACATCATCATTGGGTGTGAAATTAATCGCCGTGGTGCCTGGAGTCAGAGTGATTGAATTGGCGTAGATCACGCGTCCGAGCTCAGTATTAGGCGTCGCTGATACGGTGCGGATGCCTGGTTTGATATTAAGTGTTGGCGACCAGACACGTCGCGTGACGTCAATATTACTAACTAGGATTTCCCGCAAGAGCCATCGCCAATACCCGAAAATTTGGAACAAGCCGGTGTAAAGCGGTTGCCCACGGTGCTGAAGTACGCGCATTTTGTTGGCCAGATAGACCACCAGCAGTACAGATAGCACACCCAAAATGACCAGTTGTGTTTTGAATAGCCCGGAAAGCAGCACCCATAACAGAGCCATTACCAGAACCAAGCGATTACTTTGAGTCATCGATAAAGTCTTGCAGATCTTCAATTAAAAAGTGAACGAACGAGTATGACATCCAGCAACCACTTCGTGTCCAAATACTCCATGGAACAATCAATTGACGCACAGCGCTAAATAACGTTGCATTGCGGACAGTCCGGGTACTAATACCGGCCGAAAAACCCTTCGTCTGATAGACTCCACCGCGATTTGTGTCAAGCGATTGCACACAATGCACTACTATGTATCAGTTGTACTATCCTGCACATCAACACAACCTTTTGATGTTAACGAGAATATCCGATACCGTGGACTGTAGTTTTAACATACCCAGACCCCTTTCGACCAGCAAACACGCTTCTAGATTTCTAGCCGCATCTTTGCTTTTCGCGCTAGTTGGCTGCGATAGCGATGTCCGCTCAGTTCCGCCGACAGATACTCCCTCACCTATCGCCACACCCATTGCAGATCCTGTCAATACCGATGGAGACTGGACTCTTCAAATAGGGTCCGACGCTGTGACAGTCACGGAGGGAGACGGCTTTGGAACCATCGCAATTACCATTGATCGCGGAGATTCGGGCGCAGTGCCCATCGCGCTGAGCACCCAAGGCGTCACGGCTGCCGATGAAAACAACCTCGTCGCTTTTTTTGATGATGCAAATCTGGGCAGCCAAGAAAGCAACACGACACTTCGCGTCAGGGTGGATATTGGAGCCAGACCATTACAGCTGCACGATAGAACCTTACTGATAACAGCCTCAGACGGTGCCAACGAAACCTCAATGCCATGGACTTTCTCCGTCCAGCCGACCAATGCGCCAGACGTTTACCTGATTGTTGGTCAAAGCAACGCCGTCGGTTTCAGCGAGGACAATTCCAAAATGGCGCTGCGCGGCCAAGCAGATGAGCCTTTCGATAATATCTTCCAACTCAATGTCACGGGCAATGATGGCGAGAATTTTCCGACTGAGGAAAACTTTACATTGCCATCGAGCCTATACAACATCGGGGCACCATTGAGTCCAGCCGTGGATCCGCTTCACGATGGATTCAACCCTTTTATTAACGGCAAAGCCGGAGATCGAATCGGCTTCGGGCTGACATTCGCTAAGCAGGCTTTAGCCGATACCACCGCCGATATCTATTTGGTACCGGCAGCCTGGTCCGACACCGGTTTTTGCAGCCGAACGACAAATAGATTCCCCGGCATGGGCTGGAATGCAACCGAACCAACCAATCCAAATCTTTCAGGGACGCTTCTACATGACAGGGCCATTGCCCGGGCGAACATTGCACTTAGTGAAACCAGCGGCATTCTGCGCGGCATTTTGTGGCATCAGGGCGAAGCTGACTCGGACAATGCGTCCTGCTCCAGCTCCTACGGGGCCAACCTGTCCGACTTAGCTGATTCTCTTCGCACCAATATCGACGAAGACGCACGTGGTGCTTCTGCGCGTGGAGTCGAATCTGATGTGCCATTCATCGTCGGGACCATGTCAAAAGGCGCCGATTTTCGAGACAATCAGCTTCCGTTCAGCGCTACAAAACGTCAGGTCGATGCAGTCCACAGAAACGTAGCGTCACTCATACCGAACTCTGGGTTTGTTAATGCAGATGATCTTGTGCCGCCAGCCTATCCTTGCGGCGAGGGTTCCTGCGTTCATTTCGGTGCAGCGGCACTTCGGGAGATGGGTAACCGTTACTACAGCGAACTACGCGATCTACTTCCCGACTAACATTGCCAGGTGGTTAGCTAGGCAGGTGTCATCGCTTTTGCGAAAGCTCAACGTTACAAAGGCGAATCATCTAACACAGCTGTTTTTACCGAGCATTTCCGTTTAACCAGCTATTATTGTGATGTTGATCACATGATTCTTTTTTCGCATCAGTTGTTAAAGATTCGACCGATAACCCTAGCGTAAAATGGAACCTCTTTGGTTCGTATCAGACTGAACTGCGAAGAATAACAACACTCTATCCAGTGGACTCGCCGACTAGGCTTGCTGCTTGCTTATTGTTAACCATGAAAATCCCAATGCTCTCAAAAGCTCCGATAAGAGCGGTGTTACATCTGGCGTTACTGCTTTCAGCGATGACGCTTGCAGCCTGTTCATCTAGTTCCGGTCCCGGTAACCCGACCGGCGATTTCGAACTGCGATCGCTTCAGGAAAACCTCATTCTGGTGGAAGGTGATACAGCCGGACTTAGCATCCCGTTATCACTGACACGAGTCAATGGACATGAAACATCTGTCGAACTTAGCATCGAAGGTGTAACACCGGACGATGAGGCCTTCGTTTCCAGCAGCTTCACACGTCTTGCGCTGACACCGAATAACGACAACAGTCTTGCCATTCTTACATTGGCTGTCGCCGACCTTCCTATATTGGCTCAACAACGCTCGTTCCGCATTACAGCAACTGATGGTGCAGAACAGCACGTCATTACCATCGATGTCGATGTACAGCCTGTAGATGCTCCTGATGTTTATCTGTTAGCAGGCCAAAGTAATATGGTCGGTTTCAGCGGAGACGGAACCAAGCAAGCTTTCGTCGGCGGCTTTGATGAGCCCAATGCAAGAATTCTGCAGCTCAACGTCACACCCAACAATCAAGATTCCATTTTTCTCGACGCAGACGATTTCACGTCAATCTCCACCATTGTGGCGGATCCATTGGTAACAGTTGCTGAAGATCCTCTACATATCCCTTTCGATAATGCTTTTGGTGGGAAAACATTAGATTACATTGGACTGGGCCTGAGCTTTGCCAAAGCCGCTCTCCCCAACACTTCCAGAGAAATTATTCTCGTGCCAGCTGCCTGGTCAGGATCAGCATTCTGCGCCAACGACCAGGGTCCACCGGGACAATGGAACGCTCAAGCTACCACTGACCCTGCTTTGGGCAACACCTGGCTATTCGACCGGGCTGTCGCGAGAGCAAACCTAGCATTGCAGACAACAGGCGGTATCCTGCGGGGCATTCTGTGGCATCAAGGTGAGTCTGATGCGAATAACGCCTGTGCAGGCTCGTATGCCGCTAACCTAGAAAGACTGGCCCAAGAATTTCGAACGAACATTGATGCAGATGCCCGCGGGGGGGATCTCCGACGTAACGACAGCAACATCCCGTTTGTTGTAGGCACTATGTCTCGCGGTATCGATGAGCGTGATGACCTTTCGACGTTCTCTGCTGCCAAACAAATCATTGATGACGCACACCGCAATCTACCTAATACCATCGCCTCGGGCGCAGTATCCAATCACGACGATCTGGTACCCGCCAATGGCTTCCCTTGCGGCAACACAACCTGCGTCCACTTTGGTGCGGAAGCACTTCGGGAAATGGGACGTCGTTACTACGATGGTTTGTTACGAGCCGCCGGGCAGTAAAAGTACAAAACGACGCATGGCTGTCAACGTTGCCAAGACTAGATGGCAATCGACTGCTATAAGTGATTCATCGTTTTCGCTGACAATAATCGAGTCATGAGACTGCACGCCCTGCAATATCTCCGCGCTGTAGCCGCTTTGGCGGTGGTATACAGCCACGCGGTCATTCAGGTAGACGGCTATGAGAAATTCCTGATAGATACCGGAAGTTTTGGCGTCGATATCTTTTTCGTCATCTCCGGCTTCATCATGATCTATATCGCCAAACCGGAGAATACATTCGGTCAGTTCATACTCAATCGAATACGGCGCGTTGTTCCTCTGTATTGGTTCTTTACGCTCTTGATGGGCGTAATTCTTCTGGTTCTGCCTGACGTATTCAAAGCCACGTTCTTTAACGTCAAAGCGCTTGTTTACAGTTTAGGATTTGTCCCGCATTGGAGCATGGTCACACCCACAGAGGCGTGGCCAATCGTGGCACCAGGTTGGTCACTGAACTACGAAATGTACTTCTACTTCGTATTCGCGCTATCGCTTTTTCTGCCATTCAACTACAGAATTGCGTTTATCTCCCTGTTCATAACAGCCGTGTTTATTGCGGCCCAGATGGTGAATCTCGAATCCTCAGCCATCGTTCACTTTTTCTCCTACTCCATCGTTTTCGAATTTATATTCGGCATGCTCTTGGCGTACGCCTGGCAACGAGGGCTAAGGATAAAATCATCTGTTGCTTGGCTGATTCTGATAGCCGCATCGGTGGCTCTGTTTCTGCCTATACCAGGACCTCGAATCATCGAGTACGGCATACCTTCGTTACTTATCGTCGGAGCCTGTTTGTATATCAATATCGGCGAAAACAAACTGGGGGTATTGCTGGGTGATGCGTCTTATGCACTGTACCTAAGTCATATATTTACGCTCGGTGTTCTACGCAAAGTACTTCCACCTTTTTTAGGTGAAGGCATGCCAGCCGCGCTCCTGTTTGTTGGTATTTCGATCATTGTATGCACGATCGCAAGCTTGTTCATACATCAATACATCGATAACTGGCTACTGCGTTCTGAGAGATTTGCCCGCTTCAAGAAGTAGTCGCTCGAACCGATAAGAAAGGAATGGGTTTCATTCCTTTCAATTTCAGCCTGATTCTTGTGGCAAACAAGACCCTTTGTTCATGAACAAGGGCGAGCCTGTAGAGCAGTTCGAAAGGCTATTGAAAATTAACGATCAGCATCAGCTGAGCGTGCGTAGCTCTCATATAGAAAAACGTGGCAACACCCAATTTCAAACCCATTGGCTTGATGAACGGGACGCGGAACAAATTCTAGTCGCTAGGATTCGCGCATGGACGAATGAATCGTCTCACCCACCTTATCGAAAGCAAATTGGCTGGGAGCGATATTCTCTGAAAGGTGATTTATTGGATCGTGAGGTTCGTTACTCGAAACGCTCTAACAACGATTGGTTGCATTAGAAAAAGCCACGGCGAAATCTTCGCTCTAGCAGTGTTCTTTTATAACCTCTAAAAACTCATCCCCGTATTGCTCTAGCTTGTGTTGTCCGACACCGGAAACCATTGCCATTTCCGATTCATCACGCGGCTTTATGGCGATCATGTCAACAAGCGTGTTGTCATTAAATACTACATAGGCTGGCACGCCTGCCATATCACTTAGCTGTTTGCGCAGAACTCGTAAAGCTTCCCATAGCGGCTGATCCTGATCTGAAATCATACTGGACGCTTTGCTACGTCCAGATTTCTTTGATCGCTTGCTTTCAGCAGCTGAAAGCTGCCGAAGAAACAACGGAATATCACCGCGCAGCAAAGGTCGGGATAGCTCTGTTAATTGCACAGACCCGTGCCCTTCTACATCTACTGCAAGATAACCTTTTGCTATCAGCTGTCTGTAGACATTACGCCATTCATTAATCGTATGTTCAGTACCGATACCAAACGTTGTTTGTTGATCATGACCTGTGCGAGTAATTCTATCGGTGCGCTTGCCTAACAAAACATCGATAAGATAGGTCACACCGAATCGTTGACCCGTTCGATAAACACAGGAAAGCGCTTTACGTGCAGCCTCGGTAGCGTCCCAGGTTTGCGGTGGCTGCAGACAATTGTCACAGTTGCCGCAATGACTATCATGATCATCACCAAAATAGGACAACAAAGCCTGTCTTCTGCAACTGGTTAACTCAGCCAGCGCGAGCATAGAATCCAGCTTGTGATTTTCGAGCCGTTTATGTTTTTCATCTGCGTCTGACTGCGACATCATAGAACGCAGATTGATAACGTCCTGAAGACCGTAAGCCATCCAGGCATTGGACGGCAGACCATCACGACCCGCCCGGCCTGTTTCCTGATAATAGGCCTCGATACTTTTCGGCAAGTTAAGATGCGCAACGAACCGGACATCAGGTTTGTCGATTCCCATACCGAATGCGATGGTGGCAACAACGACAAGTCCGTCTTCGCGCAAAAAACGGTTCTGATGATTTTCTCTGTCTTTGGATGACAGTCCAGCGTGATAAGGCACCGCGGCTACACCCTGTTTGTTAAGCCATTCTGCTGTCTGCTCAACTTTTTTTCTGGATAAGCAATAGACAATGCCCGCCTCACCCGGATGCTGGTTTTTAATAAAGGCCAACAGCTCGTCCCGGGCGTTGACCGGTTCACCGATGGTATATCGGATATTAGGCCGATCAAAACTACTGACAAAACGACTGGCCATCTCCAGATGGAGGTTTTTTACGATTTCTTCCCGGGTGCGCTCATCTGCCGTAGCCGTCAGAGCCATGCGAGGAACCTCCGGATAACGCTCTGCTAACAGCGACAGTCCCAGGTATTCGCGACGAAAATCATGCCCCCACTGCGATACGCAGTGCGCTTCATCGATGGCAAAAAGGGCAATTTCCATCCTGTCTAAAATGTCCAGCATACCGGGCATTAATAACCGCTCCGGTGCGACGTAGAGCATGTCTATATCGCCATTTAACAGGGCATTTTGAATCTCATTGATTTCATTAGCATCCAATGACGAATTTATGAATACAGCATTGAGATCTAAGGCTCTTAGAGCATCGACCTGATCTTGCATCAGAGCAATAAGCGGAGAGACAACAACGCCAGTACCTGCACGAGCCAACGCGGGAATTTGATAACACAGTGACTTACCCCCACCGGTTGGCATCAGTACCAGCGCATCATTGCCACCAATGACACTATTGACTATGTCGAGTTGCTGGCCTCTGAAATCATCGTAACCGTATATGGTCTGAAGAATTTCCAGCGCTGCAGTGGTTGACGCGGTACTTGACATGTTCGCCTCCGTGCGAAGAATCAATTGGGCGAATAGTCGCTTCGCCACTGGTTGTACTGAGCAACGATCTCCATCATGGCATCGTCCTCATACTCACGTAATCCACTGAGCAGCATATTCTTTACACCTGACCCTATTTCGGTACCCCCACACTCAATCGTGAACGCAAGCTTTACGCTGCCTTTGCGTCCATTAACTTCAATCTGGTGATCACCCGATTTAAGTTGCAGATGACTTGTCGCACACCCCTGCCCTTCAACACTTGACTCATTTGGACCGAACAGAGCAAAGGCTTCCTGATTAAAATGGATAGCCATATCCTTGTAGATAACCAGAGGCCGGGCAGGATTAATCATAGCGTTGGCGCTTCGCATTAACGGCACCAGAATATCCGGGAACGTTTGACCGGAAAACTTGACATATTCCTCGCACAAATCTGCGATGAATTGAGCGTCAGTAATGTGATCTCCAGAGCGTTGCACATTCATCAGTTCTTTGTCTCGATCGTCAACGATGCTCATGACATCGGAGGCCTCCGATGGTAAATGCATGCGCGTCTTACCATCCAGCATGCCTGAAAACTCAAGACGTGTCTTTTCGCTGACACCATAACGACCAAGCACAACACTGAACAACAAATCACCCGGCACACAGAATCGTTTACTGCCCGGATCGTGAATAGGATTGAAATCTCCAGCGACACTTTTGGCAAAGCGGCTGGCTTGCGCCTCTTCGAAATAGACCGAATTATCTTCTTCAATAAAATAGTCAGAAATATTCATGCTGATCCACTTGTAAGCAACAACGCATCATGGCAAATGAAAACCTTTGCCGCAACTGTCGTGAGAAATTATCAGTAGTTTGTACTGACCTTCTTAATTAATGTGTCGTAGTGAGCCTGCCAATTCGCCTCAACCTTGACTGCCCGCGGGTAATGAGGCTTTTCTCTATCGTTCAATAAAGGTCCATCCCATCCATCTGTGGTTTCAATCATTTGTGTCAGCCCGTCCTCACCGAACCTGGATCGGTAACCTTCAAGCACACAGTCCACATACGATTGCAAGATCGGATGCTCTGTATCGGCTCTAAGTCTGTTCTCCGTCAGGCTGCGATACACATAGACAGAATCAATGTTTAGATCAGCCGTCGCCACGAAATCGGAGGCAGGCAGCGCCATCCTTTCGTAGCCTGCTTCACGTTCATCCAAAACCGCTAAATCAGTACCCGGCATGCGAGCGATAACGCCGTCAATGGCACCGCTAGTCGGTGAATCCAGAGGATCAATACTCAACGACGTGCCTTGTAACTCACGCACTGGATCTGACGTTCGATGCCCCCAAACCCGGCGCCAGCCACGTAATGTCGCGGGCACGGAGAATTCGCCAGTGGGACGTGTGTCACGATTCACTAGCGAGCCGTAGCCAAAATAGTAGATCCAGTCAGGTGTTTTGGACATGTCACAAAATGTTGAGTATTGGATAGGCGCCGGAGCGGTACTTGCACCGTATCATCGGTACTAGTATGACAAACTTCTCCCAAAAAACCCGACATGCTCTTCAAGGATTTTCACGATCGCTTGTAAACCGATTATGGTCAAGCCCGAGCCGAAGCCAATCCGCTGTTTTAGCGGGCCTGCTGGCTGTGATAGCGGGTATGATCAATACGGCGAACGCTGCAGGGTTGTCCCTTGAACAACACGCCCAGGTGGAGCAACTGACAAGTAGCTGGCAGTGGCCTACCGGCAAACAGAAGGCCTTGGTGCATCCCCTCGGTCTGCAAACGATTTCTATTGAAAAGCAAGAAAATAAAAATCAGTTTGAGC
>CAZCKD010000002.1:0-52463 GCA_964498925.1 uncultured Granulosicoccaceae bacterium | reverse complement strand
ATGTTTTTCATTTTCGTATTGACGATTCAAACAGCGACGTCAGCTTCGACGATCTCCCTACGTTGAATACGACCGTGAGTGAGTTGCTCGAAGATTTTGACTTGGGCACAAGTGACAACAACAAAGATAACAATCAAAGCGCCATCATTGAGCAAGTGGGGTTATTAAGAGAAGCGATACAACATCTGAACTCCCATGAAACAGCCTGCGTTGCCATTATCGGTAAGCGCGGTAGAGGAAAGTCCAGCCTATTGGCAAGAGTAGCCAACCATTTCCACAGAGAGGATTTAACCTGCGCTGTGACTGCTCACAATCAAGCAGCACTCGCATCCTTTCATAAACTTACAGATCACAATAGCGAAGACTATGTTTACGCCATTGAAAAATTGGGCACCGCAGCTATCGATCTGTTGCTCGTCGACGAAGCCGGTAACCTATCGATAGACACCTTAACGGCGATACTGACGAATCACACAAAAGTCGTACTTTGCACAACAGTCGAAGGCTATGAAAATGCGGGAAGGGCTTTTGAAACACGATTTCTGAAAACTGCTATCAATCACACCACCCCTTTACTGACACTTCGGCCACAGGAGCCATGGCGTTGGCTGAAACAGGATCCCATCGAAGAATTTTTAGATCAGTTACTTTTAACCAACGCTAGATCGGACAGTCTCGATAGCTTTAAAAAAATCGAGCAACCCAACCAACTGCAAATCCGTCAAGCTTCTCAACAAGAACTCGCAAAAAACGAATCGCTACTCCGCTCCATCCATACACTACTTAGAGATACGCACTATCAAAGTAGCGTCAAGGATCTTCAGCATTTACTTGACGGCAAATTGGTGCAAATTTGGATAGTCAACGACGAGATCACACGAGCGCTTATCGCAGTGGCTTTAGTCTCAATAGAATCTGATATCGACCCTTCACTGCATAACGATATACTTAACAAGCGCAGACGACTACCTCACCAACTATTACTACAACTATTGGCACAAACGGCTAACACGACAGACGCATTGAGTGCTTGCTTCGCGCGAGTAATACGAATATCTGTCAACGAGAACTATCGCCGACAAGGAGTTGCCACTGCATTACTTCATACACTTGAAGAGCAATTATTAATTCACTCTTCCGACAAAAAAATACAGGCATTGGGGGCAAGCTTTGCCAACGATGTTGGCAGCCAACAGTTCTGGTCAAAGAACGGTTACTTATCGTTCCATGAGGGGTTCAAGAAAAACCCTAGAACTGGCACTCACGCTGTCGCGGTGCTTAAAACCGACGACGAAAATGTTTCTGCTGTGTTGGCGATGGCCTGTCGAATTCATGAAGACAACAGACAGTCGAGAAATAAAAATCTTTCCATCACGACTTTTGTGGAGAACGAAAACCGGAGCGACGGCAATAGCGAAAACGAAAACAGTTACAGTGATGACTTAAGTCTACTTCGCCAATTTGCTATGGGACATCGCAGTGCTCACGACACGCATGCGGCCCTGTCACGACTGGCGCTGTCTAGCGGCGGATTTTCACTTGATGTTCCTGAGTCGCAATCTCGCCGCAGCTTTGAGAAAGCCCTTCAAAAACAGGTATCAACACTGATCAACAAGTGAATCAACGCTTGCTGATTAACAACTGCCCAACGTCGGTTCTACCCGTTGTAAATCCGATTTCACAATAGCTTAAGTAGTATCGCCACATACGCATGAAGCGCTCATCAAAACCCTGCTCTTGCACTTCACGTGACATTTGATCGAAACGATCTCGCCACTTCGCTAAAGTGAGTGCGTAGCTTTGGCCGAACCAATACGGTTCTACAAGATCAAATCCTGCTGCATCGACAAGCTCAAGCAGACGTGTTTTGCTCGGCAGCATACCGCCTGGAAAAATATACCGTTGAATAAAATCAGGCGTATTCCGATACTCATCGAACCGTTCTTCGGCAATCGTTATTACTTGTAACATGGCAGTCCCGCCCTTACCCAGCAAGTCTCCTAACTTGGAAAAGTAAGTCGTCCAGTACGCTTCACCCACAGCCTCGAACATTTCAATCGATACGATGTGATCGTAGCGTCCCTGAACCTCGCGATAATCCTGATAACGAAATTCGGTGCTACCGCCATTTGATGATGCCGCATCAATCGCATTATTTTCTTTGGCGTAAATGAGTTGTTCGCGTGAGAGCGATATGCCTTCAACGTTACAGTGGGCGTCCTCTGCCAGAGTCCGGGCCATGGCACCCCAGCCACAACCAATCTCAAGCACTTTAGAACCTGTCGCAGGCTTTAAAACATTAACAACCCTATTCAGTTTTGACCGCTGTGCTTCCTCCAATACTTCATCGGCGTTAAAAATAGCCGACGAATAGCTCATTGTTGGATCTAACCAAAGCTGGTAGAAGTCGTTGCCAAGGTCATAGTGAAATTCTATATTTCGTTTGCTGCCACCCAGAGAATTATGGTTTCTGCGATGACGAAACGCGTTGACCATCTGAGCCAATCGACTGCCCGTGGTCATCTTTGCGACTTCTTCTTCGTTATTTAAAATAAGCGTAAACAAACTGCACAGACAATCTGTGCTCCAATCACCCCTCAAGTAGCTCTCAGCAAAGCCATTCTCACCTGAACGAATGACTTGCTTGATAGGGTTAAAATTGTGCAAAACAATATTTGCATTGTGAAACGGCTTATCCACACGCGTGCCATGAGTCGACGTCCTACCGCCCGGCCAAGTAACACTTAATTGCCCGACCTTTATGCTGCTCAGCAAACGATCGAAGCTACGACCGATAAGGCTTCCGAAACTTTGCTGAAGCCGGTAACCCAAAGGCACGGGAGACCCAACAGTCTGATTGTCTGACTCTGTCATTGTATGATTTGGGAATTATTAAGCCGTTACTTCAGGAAGAGCTCTTCGGCTGATGTTTGAACCAGGGAACGCCTTTGACGAAAAGACGCAGAGCTTCCCAGTGTATTCCAGCAACAACTTTAAAACTTTGAAATGGAAACTTTAGAAACAAGCCAAATAAACGGCTTGCAGAAATATCGGTACGATTAGCTGAATAGCTTGCAGTAATTAACACACCTTGCTCATCGCTGGCTTTTATAACGACAACCTGACGCTCATCAGGGTTGTTAAGTCGAAATTGATAGCTCATATCCATGTGGGCAAACGGGGATACGAATAATTCCTTCTCTGCCGATTGCATGATCCAATTGGCAGAACGCTGCGCTTCTTCCACAGGTAGGACATAAGCATGTCGTTCGCCAAAGGTATTGTGCACTTCATGAACCACTGCAAAACAATTTCCTGAGTCATCCAGACAATAAAAGAGACTGAGCGGATTAAAAACATAGCCGAACAATCGTGGATAACAGCTCAAAAAGATTTTTGAAGGTTTTCTTGTGATACCCGCATCAACCAATTTTCGCTCAACATAATCAGTCAGTGACTCCGAAGAATTTTCGCCGAAGTCTGTATCTTTAAAACTAAAAATGTTGAACCGATTATACGAGAACAACCAAAGCGTTTCGTGCAGCTTTTCCAGTTCTGTCAGATCGGCAAACAGAGTAAAAACCGAGTATTTCAGACTATGTTGCTTCGGCCGGGCACGTTTATGAAATACCTGCCCTACATACAAGCAACTGTTGAAATTCACGCCGCGTCTCGCGTCAGTTCGGCCAAATTCGCTGATGGTACAACAATGCGGTTGGACGGATTATCTAATTGCCAAGGACGTTCAAGCCCGCCCAAGTGCTCGGCAACCGCAAACCCGGCTTGCACAGCATCCTCATGAAAACCGGATCCGAAGTAGCTTCCGGCAAACCAGGTTCTATTTTGCCCTTGCAAAGACCAAAGCTTCTGCTGAGCACTCCAGGTTTGCGCTGTGAAAACAGGATGTTGATAAACCTGTGTTCGAATAATGGATTCTTCGGGAGGCGGAGTACCTGGATTCAGGGTGACCAGATAGTTGGTTTCCGAAGCAAGATTTTGGAGCTTATTCATCCAATAACTCAAGGATACCCGATCAGAATCTGAGCCTGCTTTCTCCACATAATTCCAGCTACACCAGGCACGCTTCCGCTTTGGCATGACACTCTCATCGGTGTGGAGAATAGCCAAATTAGATTCGTACTCAAAGTGCGAAAGGAGATCAAGCTCATCATTAGAGGGCGCCTCCAGACATTCCAATGCCTGGTCTGCGTGCGTCGCTAATACGACTTGATCAGCGGTAACGGAATGACCATATCGACTATGCACAACAACCTTGTCTGCAAATCGTTCGACGGAACTGACCGGGAAATTCACTTTGACGGATTCTTGCGGCAGCGAACGGGCCACGGCGCCGACATATTGCTCACTTCCACCGGTGACCGTGCGCCATTGAGGACGATCACTTATTTTGAGTAATCCGTGATTTTCGCAAAAGCGGATGAAGGATGCGGCGGGATAATCCAACATGCGATTTTTCGACGTTGACCAAATTGCCGCTCCAAATGGAAGGAGGTGGTCCTGAATAAAGTCGTCGCTGTAGCCGTGTTCTTTCAGATAAGACCCCAAACTTTGCTCAGAATCTTCAGGCACAGATTGGGGCGCCTGTTTATAAAATCGCAGAAGATCTTTGAGCATTCGCCAGAACCGTGGCCTCAGAGGCAGGCTCGGCTGAGCCAGCAACCCGAAGGTCGGACCACCAGCGTATTCGAACCCGCCATTATCACGTGATACCGCGAAAGACATGTCGCTGTCTTCGGTCTTGACGTTCATAGCGTCGAACCAACGGGTCAAATTGGGATAACTGGGTTCGTTATAGACAATGAACCCGGTGTCTATCTTTTGATCAACGGAACCAGTCACCGTCGCCGTGTGGGCATGCCCTCCTAACCTGTCATCTTTCTCCAATAACGTGACGCGATGCCTCTTGGAGAGCAGCCAGGCAGCCGCAAGACCGGCAGCCCCGCTGCCGATAACGACTATATGCATTCTGGATTCTTGAACCATGTCAAAGAGTCTACTCTATAGCGTTGAAAACAGTAGAATGCTACGCACTAAGATTGAAAAAGGATCAAATCCACCCGCGTGTTGCTTGCGTAAAAACCTGAAATTATGACAACGACAGCATCCACAAAACGAAAGACCAGTGAGGCAGACGCTCAGCTCAGAAAACGTATGGCTGATAATCTGCAGGCCATTGGTGCTGATCGTGACGAAGCAGCTTTCGCTGATTTCTACGAATACTACGCCGGACGCGTCAAATCTTTTTTGATGGGCAAAGGCATGTCTGAGGAGATCTCAGAAGAGCTAACGCAGGAAATCATGATTACGGTCTGGCGTCGAGCCGAAAGCTACGACTCCAAAAAGGCAGCAGCAAGCACTTGGCTCTTCACGATCGCTCGCAACCGGCGAATCGACTATCTGCGCGGAAATTCCCGAATAGAAGTCGAACTGGACGATGAAATGCTTGATCGGGACAACACAGATTCAGAAATTCAGGCCAAATTTGTCGACGATCAAAATGCGGCGGTAAAACTCAAAGCCGCTCTGGAAAAGCTGCCACCCGAACAGCAGCAAGTTATGCAGTTGTCATATTTTAGAGGTCAGTCACACGGTGCGATAGCAAAATGGCTCGATTTACCCATCGGAACCGTTAAATCGAGAATCCGATTAGCCATGCAGGCCGTAAGGACTAGTCTAAAGAGCGATGAAGGGCTGGTATGAGAGCCCCAAAGATGAATATAGTGAGTACCGTATGAGCGTTTCGCATCACCTGACCGACGAAACACTGCAAGATTATGCAGTTGGCAGCCTAAGTGCACCAATGGAAACACTGGTTGCTTGCCACCTCACCGTTTGCAGTCACTGCCGGCAACGGGCGATTCTGGCCGACCAAATTGGCGGAGACCTGTTCGAGCAGTTCGATTCCGCCAAAGTCTCCTTGTCCGCCACCGATGTGTTGCAACGCGCGGGTGCGGCAGCCCCGTCAGCCCACAAAACAGAAACCATCGCGGTCCCAGCAGTTAAAGGAGTTCCGCGTCCTTTGGCTCGCATACTCCCGACCGATCTGGAACAACTGGATTGGAAGCGTATTGCACCGGGAATCAAACAAATTAATTTAAGCGAACAGCATCGACGCAACGGCGCTTTCAAGTTGCTGCACTTGGCTCCGGGAGTAGTACTTAGCGCGCACTCACACAATGATCGTGAGCTCACCTACGTTGTGCAAGGTTCCTATCAGGATGAGATTGGTCGATTTAAAGCTGGGGATATTGCAGACCTTGATGGCGAAGTTGCGCATCAACCGGTTGTGGATACGGACCAACCTTGTATAGCGCTGATAGCCTCTGAATCACCGGTTAAATATAACGGGCTGTTCGGTAAAATCATGCAGCCGATAGTCGGTATCTAACGAGTCCTTGCCCCATTAAAAAAGCCCTGTTCTGGAAACTCAGAATCAGGGCTTTTATTAATTTACCAAGCTACTGGTAATCTTTAAAGTTGTACCAACGCTATCTCTATCAATACCGCTAAAACTCTCAGAATCGCTTTATAGATATTCAGAGGGTTTCTTAAGCGTCTCTATAAGTGCCGTCAAGCACTGCTTGCCACCACTGCGGGTTATCCAGATACCAATCGAGTGTTTTCTCAATACCGGTTTCAAATGTCACTGCCGGCTCATACCCTAATTCATCGCGAATGCGCGCTGTATCAATCGCATAGCGAAAGTCATGACCAGCTCGATCAGTGACATAAGTGATGAGAGAGTTACACGGTTGTTGTTTAGATGCAGGGCATTCCGGGTAATCGCTTTTTAGTGACTCGCTAGCAGCAAAACGCTTGTCCATTAAACTGCAAATTAAGCTAACGATATCGATATTGGTCCATTCGTTAACGCCACCGATGTTATAAGTTTCCCCTACTCTGCCCGCATTAATAACTTTTTCGATACCGCGAGCGTGGTCTTCTACATAGAGCCAATCACGGATGTTTTTGCCGTCACCGTAGATAGGCAGTGCTTTTCCATGCAGTAAATTAATAATGATCAGCGGAATCAGTTTTTCTGGAAACTGGTAAGGGCCATAGTTGTTCGAGCAATTACTCGTTTTAACATTTAGACCATACGTGTGATGATACGAACGCACGAGGAAATCAGAACTTGCCTTACTGGCAGAATACGGCGAATTGGGAGCATAAGGCGTTGTTTCGGTGAACGCCGGATCGTCCATACTCAAGGTCCCATAGACTTCGTCTGTGGAGACGTGATGGAAGAGATGATTATCAGGCGCGCGGCCTTCTGTCTGCCAGACTGCTCTAGCGGCTTTCAATAGACTATGTGTACCTAGAATATTAGCTTCAATAAACGCATCAGGGCCTTCTATGGATCGATCGACGTGGCTCTCTGCAGCGAAATGAACGATCGTATTAATATCGTTATCCCGAAGCAGATCCTTGATGCGATCGGTCTCATTAATATCGATAGCTTCTAAAGAGCATCGCTCGGACAGCACCCCGTCCAAATTGGCTCTGTTGCCTGCATATGTCATGGCATCGACGATAACGATGACATCTTCAGGGTAGGTTTCTAACCAATATTTGACGAAATTAGCACCGATAAATCCGGCAGCGCCGGTTACTAGCATGCGTCTCACGAGAGCTCCTTAAGCATATTGCGTAGATCTTCCCGCCAATGTGCAGCTTTAATGCCTAAGCGGTCCCAAGTGTTGGTTAATTCCAAAACACTGTAGTGAGGTCGCGCTGCAGGCGTAGGGTATTGCGCTGTCGTTAAAGGGTTAACTGTGACATCCCCTTCCAGCAATCCAAGCGTTTTCGACTCTTCTGCAATGGCGACGGCAAAATCGTACCAACTACCAGCGCCGGCACCTGTCCAGTGCATTGTTCCGGCTGCGCGTTTTTCACCCGCTGTCCACAGAGCCTCAGCTAAGGAACGAGCCCATGTGGGCGATCCAATCTGATCGGCAATGACACCAACTTCGCCTCTTTCACGCATCAAGCGCAGCATTGTTTTAACAAAGTTAGCGCCGTGCGATGAGTATACCCAGGCCGTTCTGACCACAAGTGATGCATCTGGTAATTCGGAGCGAAGAATATTCTCTCCAGCCAACTTGGTTTGCCCATAAACACTGACCGGATCGACCGACGAGTCTTCTGTGAAAGGTGATCCGTTACCCTCTCCGAACACAAAGTCTGTAGAGACATGAATCAAATGGGCATTAATTTCTTTGGCAACGTCTGCCAGAGTTTTAACGGCCTCCTCATTAACGGCACGCGCGCCGGCTATGTCCGATTCAGCCTTATCAACGGCCGTATAGGCTGCAGCGTTAATGATGACATCTGGTGAGAGCCTAGTCAGCTCTGAGCGCACTGTCGTGTGGTCCGTCAGATCGAGGCGCTCTTCCAGCGTGAGTAAATTAACTGAACTCGGTTGAGTTCGAAGCAGCTCCCAATGCAGCTGGCCGTTATCGGTTCCCGTAATAAAAACGTTCATCAATCAAAAGTATCGCATTGAGCTAATGGAAGACCGGCTTCATCTTTCGCGGCAAGCAACGGCTCTGTGCCTTCTGGTATTGGCCAATCGACAGCGACCGTCGAATCGTTCCAGTGCAGGCTGCGCTCGAATTCAGGAGAGTAGTAATCCGTGCACTTGTACTGAAAGTCAGCTGATGCCGAAACGACATAAAACCCATGGGCAAACCCGGCGGGCACCCACAATTGTTTTTTGTTAGATTCCGATAGCAATACGCCCACCCACTGGCCGAACTGCGGCGATGATTTGCGCATATCGACAGCCACGTCAAAAACCTCACCCTGGGTAACGCGCACCAATTTGCCTTGTGGATTTTGGATCTGGTAGTGCAAACCACGCAAAACCCCTTGTGACGATCGACTGTGATTATCTTGCACAAACCGGGTGGGCAAGCCGTGCTCTTCAAAGAGCTGTCGGTTCCAGGATTCCATAAAGAATCCACGGTCATCACCAAATACTTTGGGCTCGAGAATCTTTACGGATTCCAACGCTGTGTCAATTATCTGCATACAAACAGTGAATAGCCTACGAATAGGCTGAACACAAGCACGGGATGTTCCAGCGGCGGTGTTACTTCAGAACCACACTACCACCGCTGGAAAAGACTACCTCATTCTTTCTCCGCTCGGATCATAAGCGGCTCTAAGTGATGCAGATGCGTCAAAAAGCTGTCCACCGACATCAATTTGCCACTGCTGTGACGCCAACCAATCTGCGGTAATCGGTTCGTCGTTTTTCACATAGCCGAGGCCAACGGATGCCCCCAGTGTGTGGCCGTAATTGCCAGAGGTGAGATAACCGACGCAGTTGCCGTTCATCACGATGGGTTCATGGTGATAGAACAACGGTTCAGGATCTTTCAGAACGAATTGCACTAAACGCTTCAACAAATGAGACTTGGTTTCTTTTTGTTTTGCGATCGCTTCATGACCGATAAAAGGAATCGCTTTATCCATAGCGCAGACGAATCCGACGCCAGCTTCCAGCGGCGTATCTTCATCCGCAACATCGTGCCCGAAGTGCAGGAATTTTTTCTCGATTCGACAACTATCCAGTGCATGCAGGCCCGCCAGCACCATGCCATGCGCCTGCCCCGCTTCCCACAGCCTATCGAAAGCCGGAATGGCCATTTCGGCAGGAATACAAAGCTCCCAGCCTAACTCGCCAACAAAAGAGACGCGTGTGACGCGAATGGGCGCATAGCCCAATTCTGCACTGATGCTTTTGCCAAAAGGAAAAGCGTCGTTGGACAAGTCCAGATTTAACAAAGGCTCTAACAAGGCTCGGCTATGCGGCCCCATAACACCGAATATGGCATATTGAGTGGTCACATCTGTAACTGTGCAGAAGTCTTCGGACCCGATATGCCGGTTCAACCAGTCAAGGTCTTTATGCGTTGTAGCAGCGCCACTGATGACGAGAAATTCTGTATCAGACAAACGAGTGACAGTGAGATCGGCTTCTATCCCGCCTCGTTCATTTAACCAATGGGTATAAACGATTTTTTCGTTGCTAACATCGATGTCTGCGGTGCAAATACGCTGTAATACAGACAAAGAATCGCGCCCTTGCACTAAGTACTTAGAAAAGCTGGACTGATCAAATAATGCAACCCCATTACGCGCAGCTGCGTGTTCATTGGCAGAGTATTCAAACCAGTTTTGACGGCCGAAGCTGTACTCGTATTCCGGCTTTACACCTTCCGGTGCAAACCAATTGGGTCTTTCCCAACCAGCAACCTGCCCGAAGCAGGCCCGATGCTCAACGAGCCGATGGTGCAAAGGGGACAATCTTGCATTTCTACCCGTCTCAAACTGACGGAACGGATAGTGTCTTTCGTATAGGAGTCCAAGGGATTCCTCTGCCCGCTCCGATGCAAATTTTTGCGTCCCCATAAAAGGATACATACGACGAATATCATTTCCCCAAAGATCCAGAGGTGAATGACCGTGGTGCATCCATTCAGCACAGACTTTTCCGATACCACCGGAGCTTTGTATGCCCACTGAGTTCAGTCCGGCAGCGACAAAATACCCGCCCACTTCCGGTGACTCACCGACATGAAACTGATCATCCGGAGTGAACGACTCAGGGCCACAGAAGAAGCTTCTCCAACCCACGTCTGCGAGCATCGGTACTCGGACCATCGCGTCTTCCAGAACTGGCATGAGTTGCTCTTCCATATGTCCTGGCAGTTCATCAAAAGAAAAATCTTCGGGTATACCTTGTTGTCCCCAGGCCAAGGCTTTTTTCTCGAAAGCGCCTACCAACAAACCACCGGCATCCTCTTTGATGTAGACGCATTTGTCGTGGTCTCGCAAGACAGGCAAATCAGGGGTGACATCGTCATGCTTCTCGGTGACGGCGTAATAGTGTTCGCAGGCATGAAGCGGAATGTTAACGCCGCTCTTTTGACCTAGTTCCCGCGCCCACATGCCACCGCAGTTCACGACAAAATCAGTGGCAATGGTGCCCTGATCGGTGACAACGCCTTTGACTCTTTTATTTTCGATAAGGACATCATCGACTCTGATACCTTCAATGCACTTGGCGCCGCCTGCTCTGGCACCTTTGATAAAGGCCGTCGTAATTTCTATGGGATTTCCTTTGCCATCGTGTTCGACAAATGTGCCGCCGATAAGGCCAGAGGTATCCACCAGTGGAAACAAAGCGCCAATTTCTTCAGGGGTCACCATATCAACACGGGTCACGTTGAACGCGTTGTTCATGGCACCTACTCGGCGCAACTCCTCCCAACGAGCATCACTGTGAGCAATACTCAAGCTGCCCACTTGTCTAAAGCCCGTTGATTGACCTGTTTCCTGCTCTAAGTCATGCAAGAGCCGCATAGAGTATTCAGTGAGTCTTGCGTGGCTTTCATTCGCCCGCACGGTGCCGATAAGTCCAGCGGCATGCCAGGTGGTACCGCAGGCGAACTGTTTCCGCTCCAGCAATACAACATCCTGCCACCCTAGTTTGGTTAAGTGATAAGCGACACTTGCCCCTGTCACTCCTCCACCGATTATGACCGCGCTGGCCTTATTGGGAAGCAATTCCGACACTGGTTAAATACCTCTGATGGCGTTGTTGGAGACTGAAATAACTTGTATCAAATAACCAGCGACTACTCGACCTACAGTCAGCTCGCCGCAGTGGTGCCAGCACGGTTATTTCCAGCGAGTATACGCGCTCAGCGCAGGAATCAATGGGGCAGGCTGCCCCTGATTTTGCCCCAGATGATCAAAAAAGTACCCGTGAAAGTAAGGGGCGTTTTATTTATCCAGTCGTCCAATTCTGCAGGCGTAATCCATTTGCCGGCATCAATCTCCTCTGCCTGTAAAGTCAGAGGGTCATCTGAGATAGTTGAAAAGATATGCGTGAATTCCTGCCCGTTTTCGGCTGTTGCAGTGAGCTTACCTCTCAACTGCAAATCAGACGGACTTAGCTGAATGCCCAATTCCTCACTGAGCTCCCTAACTGCGCATTCTAGGTAGGACTCACCGCTGTCCACATGGCCCGCTGCACTGGAATCCCATAAACCGGGATGGTTGTCTTTTTTAAGACTGCGCAATTGCACAAACACCTGCCCAACAGAATTGAACAGGACTATGTGTGAAGATCTATGGAGTAAACCCTTTTCGTGTACTTCAGCGCGACTGGCTCGCCCGATAACGGAGTCTGAGTCGTCGACGACATCGAGCCATTCTGTCATTTCATCGTACGAAAGCGAGTTGGTTACTTAGCTAGGATAGCTCGCTTTACCGATTTCACGTGTTTTTGTAGATCTTTATCTTCTACAAGCTTGTCTCTGAAGTATCGTTGATTGCGACTCATGGTGGTTAGATCGCGATTAAAACGATCTGCCAGTGCTGTCATAGTGGCCACATTCATTTCCATTGCCAAGTAGGTAATGGTTTGCCGAATCTGGCTCTCGTGACGGGCCCTGCTTTCATTCTTGAGCGCCGGCTCTTTGATATCTTCTGCGACACAGACGCGCTTAACAAGCTGATTGAGTGTCATCGGTTTAGGCACGGCTTTAACCGGCTTAAGTACCTTCTTAACAAATCGCCTGCTACCTAGGACTCGTCCACCCTCTGTGCCTCGCACCAAATCAGTGCGAACACCTTCATCAGTCCCTTCTTTCACATACTTTGCGAAAGCGGCTTTGGATCTTTTGGCCGTTTTACCGAAAGACGCTAGAACGGTTTGAGTCTCAAGCCAGTCTGGATGTTCATCAGCCATATAGGATTCGTGGCTCGTCCATTTAGCTTTGTCAGCAGATTTCGCAGCCTTTGCCCTAACAGGATTATTGTGGATGTATCGAACGAGATCGTTCAGATACTCATCCTGGTCGATCAGTATGGCTTTGTATCTGCCGTGAAACAGAGGACCTTGCCGCTTATGCTGCTTGTTAAAGTAGCGCGTGTACCGAAACGAAAGATTTTGCATAATCTTCGAAAGCGGCGCGTCACTGACTCGCACGGCCATTTGCACATGATCCTTGGACCAGCAATAAGCCAATACGCGATGCCCGAACCTCTCGACCCCTTCACCGACCAGGACTTCCCATGCGCGACGGTCGCCGACGGTTTTAAAAATCGATTGGTTTTCTAACCCTTTCAGGACGATGTGGTAGACCGCTCCTGAGAAATGTATTCTTGGTTTTCTAGCCATTTCTGATTTGATATCTGTAGCGAATGCAACTGCGGTGACCGTACACCTGCACTATCAGGCCAGCGGGTTTATAAAACACCACTGAATTCTAGAGCAAACAACGGTAAATTAGGTATAACAGAGCTTGTGACAAATCCTAGCAGTCAAAGTTTCAAATACGGCCAAGTATTCGATACAGATCACCTTTTCGTTAATGACGCCGGGCCGTAGAGTCGTAAAAATTCACAGTTAGGTCTGCGATACCCTAAACTCTTACTCGTGTTAATACTGCGCAAATACCAGTTTTAACACCTTTTTAACATTCACTATATATTCGGTATTTCGTGCCGACAGGAGTATGAAGTTGAGCGTCTGGCTCGAGCGGCGATCCGAAATGTTCAACAGTCCCGGACGCGGATTCAACAGTACTGGAGAGGACAGCCAATTCCAGCGGGATCGAGCGCGCATTATTCACAGCGCATCCTTCCGGAGCCTGCAGTCCAAAACGCAAGTACTGGGACTAGGTGAAAGTGATTTTTACAGAACCCGATTGACCCACTCCCTCGAAGTCGCTCAAGTAGGCTCTGGCATTTGTGAGTGGTTAAGAGACCAACCGGAGAACGCTGATTATCTCCATCTTATACCGTCGTTTAGCCTTATTGAGGCCGTCTGTCTGGCCCACGATATCGGTCATTCCCCATTCGGGCATGGTGGCGAAGTGGCCATGAACACCATGATGAAAGATCATGGCGGCTTTGAGGCTAATGGGCAAACACTGCGCATTCTTGCCCGACTGGGTGAATATTCACCATCCTGCGGTCTGGATCTAACCCGTAGAACCATGCTGGGAACCATAAAGTATCCGGCAGTGTATTCAGACGTCTGCAACTACATACCCGTCGAGTCTGAAAACCCACTGAACATAGATCACTGGTCGCCACCGAAGTGCATTTACGATGCGGAGCAGGATGTATTGGATTGGTTACTGGACCCCTTCTCCAATGGTGATAGAGATAGATTTCTTTCTCTGGATCGGACACGGAAAGGGCATGCCCGAACACAATATAAGACATTCGATACCAGCATCATGGAATTGGCCGATGATATCGCCTACGGTGTCCACGATCTGGAAGATGCCTTAGCGCTCGGGCTAGTACAGTATGACGAATGGCAGGCAAAGGTAGTTTCTGTGCTGACCTCTCTGGATTCAAATCCTGTTAATGATCGGATGGAAGAATTCAACAAGCTGCTCTTTAGCAACTCGGCAAAAGACAGAAAGCACGCTATCAGTCGCTTAGTCGGGTATTTGATTCGCAGTATCCGACTTCGTAGTCAAGATGAATTCGATGCTGAGCTGCTTAGCTTACAAGTTGATATGGAAGCCATGGCTTATGAAATCCTACTGCTGATAAAGGACTTTGTGATGCGACATGTTATCTTCCGACCTGAGCTACAGATGCTGCAATACAAGGGACAGCGAGTGGTCGTTAGATTGTTTGAGATATTTGCAGCTAATCCCAAACGCCTGCTGCCGGTAGCCGTATACGAACAGTACGAAGAATGCGGATATCGCGCAATCGCAGATTTTCTGGCCAGCATGACCGATGTTTCTGCAGGCAAGCTATATCACAAGTTATTGAGCCCGACATCAGGCTCAATTTTCGATAGGCCTTAAGCGAGAATCACGCTTATCGTCGTCGCAGCGATATTTACAGCAATACCTGTTCAACACCACCGGCATTGGCGCGCTCGACAAAGTCGTTTGCCCAGTTTTCGCCAAACAGACCTTTCGCTAACTCGACAACGATGTAGTCCGTATCCATACCGGTTTCATCTTTGTATCGACTCAAGCCCTGAACACAGGCCGGGCACGATGTCATCATTTTTACATCGTGCTGTTTATTGCCTGTCTCGACACCATTACTCGCAAGGTTAGCCTTCAGCTCAAACGCTTTTCGCTGTCTCACCTGACTTGCAATATCTGGGCGAGAGACCGCAAAGGTGCCTGCTTCACCACAACATCGATCGGAGGCTGTAACAGGTTTACCCAGTAACGCTTCAGTCACTTGCATGGGTTGATAGGTTTTCATCGGGCTATGACAAGGGTCGTGATACACATAGTGCTCCCCACTGACACCATCTAGCGAGTAGTTTTTCTCCATGAGATATTCATGAATGTCCAGCAAACGACAGCCGGGAAAGATTTGTTCAAATTCGTATTTCAGTAATTGGTCCATGCAGGTCCCGCAAGACACAATCACCGTTTTAATATCCAGATAATTAAGTGTGTTTGCCACCCGATGGAAAAGAACTCTATTCTCGGTTGTTATCTGCTTTCCTTTGTCGACGTCGCCACTGGATGTTTGCGGGTATCCACAGCATAAGTATCCCGGTGGCAGAACGGTTTTACTTCCGGAGTCGTAAAGCATGGCCAAAGTAGCCAATCCTACTTGACTGAACAATCGTTCTGAACCACAGCCAGGAAAATAAAAAACAGCTTCGCTATCCTCATTCGATTTTTCCGGATTTCTGATAATCGGAACGTATTCTTTGTTCTCAATCCCCAGAAGCGCTCTAGTCGTTTTGGCCGGTAACATCGATTTTCCCGGCAGCTTTCGATTCACAAAGTGCACGACTTGCTCTATCGGTGCTGTACCACCTGTCGTATTAGGTGGCTCACGTCTCGACTTCGCCACAGCAGGAATGCCGCCGAGAACATTGTTTGCCGTTCTTTGCGCTTTGAACCCCCAATCAACCATGCCTTTACGCATGATTTTAATCGTCGCTGGATCTTTAACATTCAGGAATGCCATAGACATGCGAGTGCCTACGTTGAAGCTCTTCTGCCCTCGGTCACCCAGAATTTTACGCATGGTGATTGATACTTCACCAAAATCAATATCCACCGGGCAGGGAGTCAGACATTTATGGCAGACCGTGCAGTGATCAGCGATATCGTTCATTTCATCGAAATGACGTATAGATAGGCCTCGGCGCGTTTGCTCTTCATAGAGAAAAGCTTCGATGATTAGACCTGTCCCTAATACCTTATTGCGCGGAGAATAAAGTAAGTTGGCGCCTGGCGAATGGGTTGCACAAACAGGCTTACATTTACCGCACCTTAAACAATCTTTAATACTATCGTTGAGCGTGCCTAACTCGCTTTGTTCCAGTATCAGCGCTTCTTGCTGAACTAGACGTAACGACGGCGTATAGGCGTTCTCCAACCCTGAGCCCGGCATCAATTTGCCTTTGTTGAAGTGTCCTTTCGGATCTACCTCGCTTTTGTAATCGGCGAACGCTTGAATAACCGAGTCATCCATGTACTTAATTTTGGTGAGCCCAATTCCGTGCTCACCCGATATAACGCCACCAAGTAGCTTGGCTAATTCCATCACTCTTTCAACGATGCCTTCTGCCTGGTGCAGCATCACATAGTCGTTGGAGTTGACCGGGATATTGGTGTGTATATTCCCATCACCGGCATGCATATGAAGTGCCGTGAACAAACGCTGTGGACGCCACTTAGCGTGTGCCTGATCAATTCGTTGTCGGAGTCTCTCGTAACGATTACCGGAAAATCTTTCTTTTAACGGTTTTTCTACTGATGCACGATAGGAGATAACATCATCTCGGCGTAACAAATCTTCAACGCAGGAGTCAGACTCAACGGGGACCCTGCCGTCTCTTAATGCCTGCAAAAATGCATCGTCAGATGTCTGCAGTTTTTCATACAGCTCACTCCAACGTTGCTGCAGTGATTTTAGATCGACTACAGCGGCATCCAGACGGTCTCGTACGATCTTACGCGTCTCGTCACTGTCTTCTGAAGGGTTGGCAACTAAGGTAATAGCCTCATCGCCTTGTAGCAGACGTCGAACTTCTTCCAGCATGAGCAACTTGTTACTCAGTGCATGCTCGATGTTAATGCGTTCGATACCTTCGCTATAGTCAGCCAGGCGAGATAACGGTATGACCACGTCTTCGTTAATTTTAAAGGCGTTGGTGTGTGCGGCTATTGCGGCCGTTCGAGATCTGGCTGCCCAGAATTGCTTGCGAGCTTCAGCACTGACTGCAATAAACCCTTCTGCATTGCGCTGGTTAACCAACTGCACCACACCGGAGGCAACTCGACCGACAAGATCAGCATCATCACTGACGAGATCAGCGATGAGTAGCATCTTAGGGAGCTCGCCCCTTGCCGCCTTTGCACTGTACTTAACCGCCTTGATATATCGGTCATCAAGGTGCTCTAGTCCCGCGAGCTCAATACCATCTGTCTGATCAATGTATTCTTTTACTTCAGTGATACCGAGGACTGCCTGGCGCAGATCCTTGCCATAGAACTCCATGCAGACCGTGCGAATGTTATCGGGCATACGATGCAATACGAATACTGCTGATGTAATGAGCCCATCACAGCCTTCTTTTTGCACACCCGGCAGACCCCCTAAAAACTTATCAGTAACGTCCTTGCCTAAGCCTTGCTGGCGAAGCGATGAGCCGGCGGCATCAATAACTCGAGGCTCTCCCATAACGTTGCCGGTCGCTGCATCCGTTCGAGTCACTCGGAAACGCACTGAACCTTGAGTATGGATTTTGCCCATATTGTGATCCAGACGTTCGATATCCAGCCAATGCCCATCGGGATCGACCATGCGCCAGGACAACAAATTGTCTAAGGTGGTACCCCAGAGAACGGCCTTCTTACCGCCGGCATTCATCGCGATATTACCGCCGATCGTCGAGGCATCCTGCGAGGTTGGATCGACAGCAAACGCTAAGCCGCTAGCAGAAGCATCTTCCGAGACACGACGAGTCACCACACCGGCCTCTACATGAATGGTATGAACCTGCCGCTCTGCAAATTCTTCGGATTCTTGCAGCGTCGTCAACGCTATAGGGGCACGCTTATCCAACTTTTCTAAGTTGATGACAGCCGTGCGAGCATGCAGAGGAATTGCACCGCCGGTATAGCCCGTACCGCCACCTCGCGGCACAATCGTCAGTTCTAATTCAATACACTTTTTGACGATATCCGGCAGCTCTGCCTCGGAATCAGGTGTTAGAACAACGAAGGGCAACTCCACGCGCCAATCGGTTGCGTCAGTGACGTGTGACACCCGGGAAAGACCATCGAAACGCACATTATTAGCGTGAGTGGCTGATCGCATGGCCTGCTTAACCACTTTGCGATGTGCCTGCATCTCGGTCAGCCGAGATTCAAATTGCAATATCGCGTTATTAGCCAATCCGATTAGCGTATCAACACGATTGTCAGAAGACTGGCGATCTTGTATCTGCCCGATTCTATGGCGCAGAGCTCCGACGAGTGCCTCACGTCGCTTGCGGTTACTTAATAGATCTTCTTGTATGAAGGGGTTTCTATCGATGACCCAGATATCACCAAAGACTTCGAACAGCATTCGCGCAGACTGACCCGTGCGACGCTGATCACGCAGCGCTACGATGATCCCCCAGCCCTCTTCTCCGATATAGCGCAGTGCTATTTCACGATCTGAAAAAGAAGTGTAGTTATAAGGAATTTCTCTAATCTGCTTGGACTGCAGATTGATTGGATCACTAGCCAATGGAGCATTCATGACGTTAACAGTACACTTTCTGACGCTTGAGTATAAGGATAGTTGCGGAAGCAATTTTGAGACGAACCGGCAACAGCCTTTACGAAAATAAAATTCATTTTAGATCGCCCACAAAAAAAGCCCCGATAGTCGGGGCTTTTTTCGTAAACACCTTGAGTGCTGCAAGCGCAGCAGTCAATTTAGCGCTTAGAGTATTGAGTTGCTTTACGTGCTTTACGCAGACCAACTTTCTTACGTTCCACTTCGCGAGCGTCACGAGTCAGGAAGCCAGCTCCACGCAATGAAGAGCGCAATGTTTCGTCGTATGACAGCAAGGCTCTGGAGATACCCAAACGAATGGCACCCGCTTGGCCACTACCGCCGCCACCTTTAACAGTGATTTTGAAGTCGAAGTTAGCAAGCGTTTCTGTACGCTCAAGAGGCTGACGGACAATCATGTGAGCTGTCTTTCGGCCGAAGTACTCATCGAGGGGCTTACCGTTTACAACGATGTTGCCACTGCCAGAATGCATGAATACCCGTGCTGTCGAAGACTTACGACGTCCGGTACCGTAATGTTGTTGTGCTGCCATTGTTCTATAGCTCCAAAACTTGCGGCTGTTGAGCCTGGTGCGTGTGAGTCGCATCTGCAAATACACGAAGCTTGCTGTACATAGCCCGGCCTAAAGGGTTCTTAGGAAGCATGCCTTTAACAGCTAATTCGATAATTCGCTCAGGATGAGTCTGCTGCAGTTTTTCGAAATTGGTGGACTTAAGGTTGCCAATGTAACCAGTGTGGTGATGGTACATTTTGTTTTTAGCTTTATTACCTGTAACCACAACTTTTGACGCATTGATCACGACCATGTAGTCGCCAGTGTCAACATGAGGGGTGTATGTAGGCTTATGTTTTCCGCGTAGGCGGCGTGCGCATTCTGTCGCCACGTTACCGAGCGTCTTGCCTTCAGCATCGATAACGAACCATTCACGTTTAACCTCTGCAGGTTTTGCGCTGACGGTAGTCTTATTCACAGTGGGGTATCTCGGTAGGGCATATTCGGAACTAAGCCCGCCATTGTAAAGCAGGATTAGCATAAGCTCAACTATCAGATCAATATTTCGTGCGTTGATTCAGAGCTGTGACCGAATCGAATCAATGAAAACAGGTTCTGCCTGGCTGATCGCCCTAGTTTAGCGTGTTTTTGGATCGCACAAAAAAAAACAGCGCGATCTAATGATCGCGCTGATAACCATCTTTAAGGGTGATGGAGGAGAAAAACTAAACTTGCGTGCCAGAGATATTGCAATCTGGGGGCCAGTTTTCGTGATTCCTTCAAATTAATTGTTCCATCGTCGTAAATTCGGGAGAAATAATGCAATTTCAAGCTAAAAAAGCCAATATTTTGGCTTGGATGGCACCCATATACGTAATATTCGCCGCTTATTACTAACAGGCCCTCTATATACCCCGCCCCTTATAGGGAAGGCACTTATAGAGTGCCGACTTACTCAACAAGCCTCGCGAAGGTCAATTTAGCGCCAACTATCCAAAAGCAACTCCTATGTAGCCCCTGGATACCCCTATTAAAAGCTCTCGTGGACGTTAGTCGGGAGAACAAATCAGCGCCAGGAGGTTACGCCGTCGGGTTTATTGGGCTCCAACAACCATCCGAGTAACACAGCAATCGGGGATTCAGGCAATAAGACACCATTGAGTAACCCTCGCAGTTTTTTGGCACAGAGGGATGTTCTAGGGGCAAAAGTACCCCCGAATTAGAGGCGTTAGTGACGCTGTCGACGAGGCAAAATCAACACCCTACTCTTCAATTATTTCCCAGCTGTAAGTGATATCAGCCGTTTTTTCGAGCATTTTAGTGGCTGAACAGTACTTCTCTCCCGACAATTTGACCGCTCGCTCAACATGCTTTTCATTAAGGTCTTTACCCCACACTTTGAAGTGGGCAGTGATGGCCGTGAATACATGCGGAATATCCTCAGCCCGCGTCGCATCAAGGTTTACCTCGACATCGATGACGTTCTGGCGGGACTTTTGCAACATCAGCACAACATCAAAGGCAGTACAGCCACCAAGACCAATGAGCACCATTTCCATGGGCCTAATGCCTAAATTTCTACCACCGTGTTCCGGGGACCCATCCAGGACGACCGAATGACCACTACCGGACTCACCAACGAAACTCATATGATCCAGCCACTTTACTCGTGCTTGCAACGTTACTTACCTCGTGTTCGGAAATCGAGCATGCGAAATGGCACCGATTTCATTGAAGAATTTAAAAATACCGCCGATCAATGTTTGACGTTAGACAAAAACAGACTGGACGGTCCTAAAAGACCTATCCGGTTCTTGCGCAAACTTTGAGTACGGAGAAACCTATAATGCTGGCGCCCCGCATCGTTCCGCCACCTGTTGAATGGCTTGACTTATTCCTTCGAAGCAGTCACCGAAGACAGTACCCGGCAAAAACCACCATCATCCACCACGGTGATGTTCCCGAAACGTTGTACTACATTCTTGACGGCTCTGTCAGTGTCGTTATTGAAGACGACGACGGCCGGGAAATCGTACTAGCCTACTTAAGTGCTGGTGATTTCTTTGGTGAAATGGGACTTTTCGACGAAGAGTCGCAACGCAGTGCCTGGGTTGTTGCCCGCACTAAATGCGAACTGGCCGAAATGAATTACGACCAATTCCGTCGCCTTGCTGCTGATCAGCCTGATCTGCTTTATGCACTGACGACTCAAATGGCATCACGACTACGAAAGACAAGCATTAAGGTACGTGACTTAGCGTTCCTTGACGTAACTGGACGAGTTGCCTCAACGCTACTTGATCTGGCCAGAATGCCTGATGCAATTACACACCCCGACGGCATGCAGATTCGCATTACCCGTCAAGAGATCGCACGCATCGTCGGCTGCTCTCGTGAGATGGTCGGGCGTGTATTAAAAGAACTAGAAGACCGCGGATTGATTCATGCTCGCGGTAAAACAATGGTTATCTACGGAACGCGTTAACAGCGATTCCAAGGTAGTTTCCAAAGTTAAAGCGCCAGTGCGGGCAATCAGTTTTGATTGTCCGCACATGCGCTGATTCGCTTTAAGCGAACATAGCCTTCAAGGCAGATCCCGGATCTTCGGCACGCATAAACGCTTCCCCAACCAAAAATGCGTTTACGTTTGCGTCCCGCATCAAAGCTACATCATCGACGGACAGAATGCCGCTTTCTGTAACTACTGTCGTCCCCTCAGGAATTTCGCTCAGCAGACCCAAGGTCGTATTCAGCGACACGTCGAACGTGCGCAAATCTCGGTTGTTAATACCTAAGAGCATGGGACTAAGCGACAAGCTTCTTTGAAGTTCCTGCCCATCGTGCACTTCTACCAGGACATCCATACCCAGTTCGACGGCCTGGTGATAGAGATCGCTCATTTGAGCATCTGAAAGCGCTGCCGCAATAAGCAAAATACAATCTGCGCCTATAGCTCGCGCCTCCAGCACTTGATAAGGATCCACAATAAAATCTTTTCGTATTACCGGTAGCTCACAAGCGGCTCGAGCAGCTTGCAATGCCTCTTCGCTTCCTTGGAAAAAGTCCGCATCTGTGAGTACCGATAAACACGCCGCACCACCGAGTGCGTAACTCTTCGCGATAACATCCGGTTCAAAAGGGTCTCGTAACACCCCCTTACTGGGCGATGCTTTTTTTACTTCGGCAATAACGGCAGATTCACCCACATCGAGTTTGTTGTTTAAGGCCGCACAAAACCCTCGTACCGAACCTGCAGCGGCTGCAATTTCGCTTAAAGCGTCAGCTGACTGCGTTACTTTCCTCTCGGAAATTTCTTCATATTTTCGTTCGATAATCCGTTTCAGGATATCTGGTACGTCTGTAGCCATGCTTCGCGTTACCTTTATATTATTTAAAGCTTTGGCTAATCGTTATCAGATCAGCAAGCTTAGCCGCTGCGCTACCATCTGCCAGCACAGCCTGCGCACGCTGAACACCATCATCGATGGTATCTGCTACGCCAGAAACACATAACGCTGCTCCGGCATTTAGAAGAACGATATCGCGCGCGGCGGATGATTCATTTGCCAAAACTGATTTAATACAAGCCAGGCTCTCCGCAGCTCCATCTACCTTGATGTCAGACAGAGGCGACGTTGATAAACCAAATTGTGACGGCTCGATAGTGTACTCACTGATTTCACCCTGCTTTAAATGAGCAACTTGAGTCGGGCCGCTAATACTGATTTCATCCATACCATCATGGCCATGCACGACAATGACATGATCGCTGCCCAGTTTTTTCAACACCTCGGCTATAGGGCGAACCCACTCAGCAGCATAGACACCTAGTAATTGGCTACGCGCACCTGCTGGATTGGTTAGGGGACCCAACAAGTTGAAGATGGTCCTAACAGCCATTTCTTTTCGAGGCCCGATCGCGTGCTTCATCGCGCTGTGATGTCTGGGGGCAAACATAAATCCGATATTTGTTTCGCTAACACAACGCTCTACCTGCTCAGGGGAAAGGTCGATGTTCACACCGGCTTCTTCCAATAAATCCGCTGCGCCAGACTTACTGGAAACCGAACGATTACCGTGTTTTGCGACCTTCGCTCCAGCCGCTGCAGCCACTATGGCACTGCAAGTAGACACATTAAAGGTGCTGGTGGAGTCACCGCCGGTACCGACGATATCGATCGCGTCTTCGAATTTTAGCTTTACGCCATCCGCAAGGCTCCGCATAACTTTTGCAGCCGCCGCAACCTCATCTACGGTTTCCCCTTTCATACGCAGGGCAACCAAAAAACCACCAATTTGCGAAGGCGTTGCTTCACCTGTCATGACTTGCTGCATGACGGCTTCCATATCATCCGCGGAAAGATCATTGCGATCGAGAAGCTGTACAAGAGCCTGTTGAATATTCATATCACTCACCTTTGTTCAACAAATTTGCGCGAATGTAGAAATTTTCCAACATCGCATGACCATGCTCACTGCTGACCGACTCCGGATGAAACTGCACACCTTCGACAAGCAAAGTCTTGTGTCGCACACCCATGATCTCCTCCGGTTGCCCATCGGCAGTCTGCGTCCATGCGGTAATTTCCAGTGATTCAGGCAAGGTGTCGGGATCGATCACCAGTGAATGGTAGCGAGTGGCTATAAACGGATTGGGTAGCCCTTCGAACACACCGGTATTGTTGTGATAAACCTCGGACAACTTACCATGCATAATTTCACCAGCTACAACGATCTTGCCACCGTAGAATTGGCCAATACTCTGATGCCCTAAGCAAACACCCAGAATAGGAATCTTTCCGGCAAAGTGCTTTAAAACATCCAGCGTTATACCCGCTGTATCAGGTCTGCCAGGGCCCGGTGACAGCATGATGCAACCCGGCTTTAAATTACCCAGTTCTTCGCAGCTGACTTGATCATTGCGATGAACAGAGACCTCACAACCCAGTTCAGCAGAATACTGGACAAGATTCCAAGTAAATGAATCGTAGTTATCTATAACCGTAAGCATCGTTACTCTCCTTTCCGCGCTGTTGATGCGGAATCGGGATCTGACGCTTGTGGGGTGTCGTCAGCTTGAACAGATGCATCCGCATCAAGTTCGCTGAACATGGCGGGTCTGGCGTCCAGCCCGGCCTCAGCCATATCGACAGCACGGAAAATGGCCCGTGCTTTTGCGTGAGTTTCCTGCCATTCACTTTCAGGGTCAGAATCGTAAACAATGCCAGCGCCCGCCTGAACATTCAGCACACAGTCTTTTATAACCGCCGTTCGTATTGCTATTGCTGTATCCATGTTGCCATTCCAGGATAAATAGCCAACGGCACCAGAATAAACACCTCTTTTTACCGGCTCCAACTCCTGCAAGATTTCAAGGGCACGCACCTTAGGCGCACCGGAAAGTGTGCCGGCTGGAAACGTTGCACGCAAAACGTCCATGGGCGACATGCCGCTTTTTAACTTCCCGACCACGTTTGACACAATGTGCATCACATGGGAGTAGCGCTCGATACTGAATTTATCAGTCACGTCGACAGAACCTGTTTTTGCTATGCGACCGACATCGTTTCGGCCCAGATCGATCAACATCAGATGCTCTGCCAGTTCTTTGGGATCCTTCATCAAAGATTCTTCATGAGCAAGATCTTCTGCCTTATCGGCACCTCTAGGCCGAGTCCCTGCTAATGGCCGGAGCGTCACTTCGTCGTCGACGAGCCTTACTAGAATTTCCGGCGATGAACCCACTACGTGATGATCACCCAAATCCAGATAAAACATATAAGGAGAAGGATTCAAGGTCCTTAACGCCCGGTACAGATCAAGTGGCGGTGCTTGGTAAGGAACAGATAGACGTTGTGAGAGCACAACCTGCATGCACTCACCTTGCGTTATGTAGTCAATGATTTTGCGGACAGCTGCTTTATAGCCCTGCTCGGTGAATCCACTTTTGAAGTCATTTTCATTGACATTGCATTTAGGCCAAGCCCGGTTTGACTCAGGCATGCTCTTACGAATGCTGTCGTGCAATTCTTCGACTCTCTGCAAACCTACATGCCGCGAGTTTTCCTCCTTAGGGTCAACCAATACGATGATGGTGAGCTTGCCGCTGAGGTTATCAAAAACCACGAGCTCATCCGTGACCATCAATAGGATGTCAGGATTATCAATAGGATCGGGATGCGGGTTATCACCCAGTCTCGGCTCAATGTACCGAACCGTATCATAGCCAAAGTAGCCCACTAAGCCACCTGTAATGATCGGCAAGCCACCTATGCGAGGAACCCTAAACTGTTCCTGGTAGGTCTCTATCCAATCAAGAGGATCCTCAACAGTTTCTGGAGGCCCCTCAACGCCATTTTTCTCAACGGTGATGGTTTTGGCTCGAACCCGGATGACGGTCTTTGCCGGTAATCCAATAATGGAGTAGCGGCCTAATTTCTCGCCACCCTGGACGGATTCAAACAGAAATGTATACGGAGCATCGGCAACTTTTCTAAATGTGGATAGCGGGTTATCCATATCCGCAATCAGCTCACAGCTTACGGGGACTCGGGTGTACCCTTCTGCACGATAGCGCTCAAAATCTTCGGGGGTCATAGGAAGGTCAACTCACAACAAAATGCTTATTCATGGAAACGGGGAAAAACACCCGTGTAGGCGGTTAAATGCGGACGATCAGCTTCGCCAGCGAAGTTCCAAGAAAAATTTGTAGTGGTTCATAATGTTCATTCTGGGGCAGATAGTGCACTTAGTCATTGCGGTGCGTCAAGCCTCTCGTATAATTGTTTTGAAATTCATCACTTCTGCCTGTTCCTTTTCCTTCACTCGTGAGTCTCGAAATGAGCGTAATTCGCCAAGATGATCTAATTGACAGTGTCTGCGACGCACTGCAGTTCATGTCCTATTACCATCCAAAAGACTATATAGACGCCGTTCACGAAGCGTGGAAACGCGAAGAGTCTACCGCCGCTAAAGACGCCATGGCTCAAATTCTAGTCAATTCTAGAATGTGCGCAGAAGGCAAACGGCCACTGTGCCAAGACACCGGTATCGTGACTGTGTTCGTCAAGGTCGGTATGGATGTTCAGTGGGAAGCCGATATGGATCTCACTCAGATGATTAATGCTGGTGTTCGACGCGCGTATCTGGACCCCGACAATAAATTGCGTGCCTCTATCCTGGCAGATCCTGCCGGTGCTAGAAAAAACACAGGCGACAACACACCAGCAGTTATTCATACCGAGGTCGTTGCAGGCGACACCGTAGAATTCGAAATTGCCGCTAAAGGCGGTGGCTCTGAGAACAAATCAAAACTGGCCATGCTTAACCCCAGCGACAGTATTGTCGATTGGGTTGTTAAAACGGTCCCCACAATGGGTGCCGGTTGGTGTCCGCCAGGCATGCTCGGCATCGGCATCGGCGGCACGGCTGAAAAATCAGCTGTGCTTGCAAAGCAATCTTTAATGGCTCCGGTTGATATTCAGGAGCTAAAAGATCGCGGACCGTCAAATCGCGTTGAAGAGTTAAGACTGGAAATTTTCGAAGCGGTCAATGCATTGGGTATAGGTGCGCAAGGCCTTGGCGGACTGACGACGGTAGTAGATGTCAAAATTCTAGACCACCCTACTCACGCAGCGTCAAAACCGGTGGCGATGATTCCTAACTGTGCGGCCACAAGGCACGCGCATTTCACACTCACCGGAAATGGCCCGGCGTTGCAACAGCCTCCATCACTCAATGATTGGCCTGAAATCACGTGGGAAGCAGGCGCCAATACCAAACGAATCAATCTGGATACGGTGACACCCGAAGAAGCAGCATCATGGCAACCCGGCGAAACCCTGCTGCTCAGTGGCAGTATGCTCACGGGCCGAGATGCGGCTCACAAGCGTATTCAGAGTCTGCTTGAAGCCGGAGAGCCGTTACCTGAAGGTATCGATTTCAACGGTAAGTTTATCTACTACGTCGGCCCTGTTGACCCCGTCCGAGATGAAGTCGTCGGGCCCGCAGGACCAACCACATCAACGCGTATGGACAAATTTACCGAGATGATGCTAGCCGAGTACGGACTGCTGGGCATGATCGGCAAAGCCGAACGTGGTGAAGCTGGTATCAATGCGATTAAAAAGCATAAGGCGGTGTACCTGATGGCCGTTGGTGGTGCAGCTTATCTCGTCTCTAAAGCAATAAGAAAATCCCGCATCGTTGCCTTCGAAGAATTGGGTATGGAAGCCATACATGAGTTCGTGGTCGAAGACATGCCGGTCACTGTGGCTGTTGATTCCAACGGTGAATCGGTACATCAAACAGGGCCGGCCTTATGGAAAGGAAAACTGGCTAGTGGAGAAGTAAAACCTGTCTATTTCAAATAGCCCTACATTTGTCTTAACAACGTCCTATGCTTTTTATTCACGTAACTAAGGGCAGCACTCACCATGAGACTAATGCAAGCATTAAAAGGATTTAACTTCCCCACCCTAAAACGCGGACCAATACTCAGCGCTGTAACGGTTATCGCAACGTTGCTGTTTATCAGCGCTTGTGCAAGTTCCGGGAATTCAGTGCCTTCGGGTACCAGTGTGGCAGGCGCAGGAATTGGAACAGACAGCAGTCGAGCAGCTCAGTGCAAAGCTACTGACACGCTAATTCAAAGTAGACAGCAATGCCTACAAGATGATGCTGCGTGCTATCAACTCAGCAATGGACAATGGTGTACCGGAGAGCGTGGCAACATTTGTCCCTCAGGTTCGACAAATGTTGAACCAGGTCGCCCCTGCCCGGCGGGCAGTCGCTGTTTTACAGTCAGCGAATCATTGCAATGCGCGATAAATTGATCACACTATAACGTCTTGAAAAGAGGTGCAGGTCGCTGATCTGCACCTGTATTACACATACCCCTCTCACTTAGCAGGGGCGGCGCCGATAATGGGTTGATATTTAATGAATAGTCCATTGCATGCCTCGCTCCTCAACAGCAACAGTTTCACTGAATCCTGATCATGCATCAGAGCATCCGGTTGACCTGTGCCATGTACTGGATACCTGCGACGATTCCCAAAAAGAAGCCTGGGAACTACTTCAGCAAATCATCGCTGAAGCGCATAAGCAGCACGCCCATGAAATCCATATCGAACCGGATGAAGATTGTTGGCGATTGCGCTACCGCAGCCCGTTTAACTTCTCGGAAATACGCATTGACCGAGTAGACATTTACGAGCAGTGTCTTGACCTTCTGGAAGCACATTTGTGGGACATGACTCTATGCCATGAACCACGACGAGGCTGGTTTGGCTTTAAGGTAGATTCTAAGGAACAGTTACTACAACTGGATGTTGTCTCAAGCGCACGTGGCAAGACTCATCTACTGACCTTTTTACAGCCACTGAAAACACCTCCGCCGAAGCTTGATGAGTTATCGATGACTCGGGTTCAGCAAAACGTCATTAGAGAATTCTTACATCAACCGTCGGGAATGGTGCTGATTGCCAGCGACATCGCCCACGCACGCGCCAGAACCGCCAGAGCGTTCGCTCAGGAACTTGTTGCTCCCGATAAAAAAATTGTATGCGTGGACAGCCCCGGGCATCCTCTGCTTCCACGAACAACTCAGCTTGCAATAGATAACCCTCCAACAGAACAGCAAGTTCAGAACTGGACAGCTATGTGCCAACTGGGTTGCGATGCTGTTATTGCCTGTCAGACACTGGATGATGAATTAACACCTGATTTAGCACGACTGGCAACGGAAGAAACCTTTGTTGTGCACAGTGCTCGCGTAAAGAGTGCGGCAGATGCTGTCGCCCGGCTGTTAGCCACAGGGGTTCGAAGCGAAGCCATTGCGCGAACGCTTTCAGCGGTGGTTGTTCTGCGGCAAGCACAATGTCTGTGTCAGTATTGTCGATCTTCGGAGGTACCGGATGATCAGGCAACACAGTGGCTCGCAGAACATAGTCCTATCAAACCGAGCAATATTAACGATTGGCTAAGGCATCGCATGCGCTCATCATTCAGTCATGCAAGCGGATGCAGTCGATGCGGTCATACGGGTATCGGAAATGCACTCGAAATCTACGACATAGTGCCTTTGGATGATGCTGTGAAGGATGCGCTGTATGATTCTGACATTCGGTACGCGCTATCTTTACTACAAGAGCAAACCACACTATCAGGCCAACTGCTCAGACTGGCGCAGGAAGGGATAATTTCTCTGACAGAAGCTAGACGGCTGGTACCGACAACACCTGACGAATACGCGCCTTAGAGGCCGTGTAACCGGCTCGTTCAAGACGGTTACGATTCATAGAATGACGCACTAACTTTTGAAGAGAGACAGCTTAAGCCGCCTCTGCATCATCTGCGTTATCACCGATACTACGGTTAATACCACCACCTTCAATGACCGTCAGGTTCGGCACACGTCGATTTTCGACTTTGTCGCGAATCCAGGTGTGTTCGCTACTTAAATTATCCGACCAGACAATACCGGAAGATCCGTGATCGCTGATTTTTCGGTACAGATTACCGTTCAATTGATTACGTTGAACGAGGTATGCCCGAAACGCCTTGAACATTTCAGCATCAACTTCTCGTTCACATTCCCAAAAATCATCGAGCTCACCTTGTTCAGTCAAACCGGGAATATCATAGATAGCATCCCCGAGTGTCTTGACCGGTGTTCCGTGAAACAAAGACGACATACCAACGGTACTGTTGATTAGAACGGTTCCTTGTGCATGTCTTAACAAGGTCGGAAGATCAACATCGTGTACATAAAACACGCGTCCTTGCAGACCCAGTTCAGCGACCAAATTAGCAAAAAGACTGGAATAATCCGTGTAACCCCGATCGAGGGGATGATGTTTGAAAACGATGGCTTTATTAAGCGGGGCGTGCTCCCGGAAAGATGTCAGGACTTCACCGATAAAATGCTCGATTGAATTAAAATTCGAATGCACGACCCCCTGCATATCACAATGCACTTGCAAGGGACAAACAAAGTAGTTCTTGTTAAATTGCGGTATCAGTTCGGACAACGCGTTCTTTTCACGTCGCGCGTATAACCACTTTCTCATACCTGAACGAAGCCAGCGTGAGCCTTCAGACAACCAGCCAAACGGGCGATGGTGTCGATAATGAGGAAAGCGCCCGGTTCTCGCCGCACTTGCCCAGTAGTAAATCATTGAGTAAATAGCGGTTAGCTGAAAGACCTTCGCAGGTTGCGCATGTTCATCGGGTAATTCAGGCGCAACGGTATTAATTTTTAGATTACCCTTCATCATTGTGGAATGGCCGTTTACGCCATTTTCTTCCAGAGTGATGAAGTTAGGACGAATGTATCCTTCTTCGAATACAAAGACTCGGATGTCCAGTCGCGCAGCCACTTCGCGCGCGATACGATGGTAGGCTCGGCAGTCACCAAATAGGTAAATGCGTCCTATGTTCCGGTTAATCATTAACCGCTCAAGCCAATACTCCCAGTCTTCCAGCTTGCCGGTGTAATCTATCGCGCCTGAACGTCGGTAAAAGAATCGATCACCGCCGTTAAAATTGATCTTGGTAACTGCAAACCCACGAGCAGCCAGATCATCGCCAAATCGGCTGAAGAACGGCCCGATAGGTCCTTGTAAAAGAAGAACGTTACGGCGCATATCGTAGTCCTTTCATAATGTTGACTACCTTGCCGACTTGTCTACCGCGCCAGCTATTCTCGTTGTTGCTCAAGGCTTGCTCCTTCTGCCGCTGAATGGCACTCACCATTTGCTCAGCGGATACAAACTCCCCGGATTCAATATCCACATAGCGAGGATATTTCACTAACGCCAAATAAATCAGCTCTTCGAGCGTTCTTCGGCGGCACCTTCTTTCAGTGACTGCATGATCTTCTGTCAACCCCCACCCTGCATAGAAGGGAGAACCGTATGTCACTACTTTCTTATCTCTTAACAACGCTTCAAAACCTGAAAGCGAGGTCATCGTATGTAACTCATCGCACGCTTCGATGCAGGTAATAATCGAAGACTCGGTATCTACGACATCGGCACAGGATTGTTCAGTAAAAGGATCCACTGCCCCCTTACGGTTACCTGCTTGAACATCCGGATGTGGTCGGTACACAATCCACGCATCCGGTCGAATTTTTCTAACTGCACGTAACAGAGCGGCGTTGGTGGTAACTTCGGCACAGCCACGCTTGATGGATTCATCATCCTCTACTTGGCCCGTCACTAGCACACACAACTTATCGGCAGAACCATTCACTTTTTGATCGTTAACGGCAACATCGTATTTGGACACACGGGCATCGATGATCATGCGCTGTAAGGCTTTACCTCGCGCGACTTCTTCATCGGTGCAATCGTGGTCGCACAACAATATTTCAAGATCGCTACTAGCTTGTGGATCAAAGTACAAGCCCTTGCCATCCACGACTAGCGAACCTGGCGCTGTAAAGTTTGAGCCAAGGCCAGCGGACCGTAAAAAACCGTCCTCTAAGCGCCATACCGGCAAATTCGATTTGTCGCTGTCATCGATAAAACGACGAAAGCCCCAGGTTACCAACGTATCAGCATTACCTGTGTCATCGGACTCACCGAAGGACACGGAGCCATCAGGTGAGCGCAAAAACTGCTGTACGTATCGCCGTTTCCAAGGTGTTATACCTACACAATGAAACTGTTTTGCGTTACGTCGAAAATTGTCTTTTTGCAGTAGCACATGATCAAGGACTTGGTGCAACTGCCAGGCGTCACCGTTCATCGGTGAACAATATCTAGCCAGGTTGATGTGACTAGCGTAAAAAAGTTGATCGATTGTTCGCAGCTGTTTTCTACGCGTCATTTCCTGACGCTCGTCTGCCAATCCCCAACCCGCATAGAAAGGCGCTCCAAATACCGTCACAGGACGATCACATAACAACGCCTCATAACCTAGTTGAGAAGTACCCACATAAACCCTAGCCGCCTTTTTTACCCATGGCAGAGGATTATCAAAACCCGCAATAACCGGCACATTCAGCGTTTTTGCATAATCGGATAGATACCCCTCTCGCCGACCAGCAACAACATCGGGATGCGTTCTAACATAAACCGGAGTATTAGGATTTTCGTCGATAGCGGCATCCAGCATTCGTCGGAAGCTCGCCTCATCCATTCCCCCGAATTTTACGGACGCATCATCTCGAGTCTGGTCAACAACCAGAACATAGTCCTCGATCGCATCAGTTGCGTCCAGGCTATTAGAGGCACCCTTGTCGGGGTACGAAGGTATTCGAGTCTGGCAATAGTTGTATTTACAGATGTCGTTGTCAACGAGCGTTTTACGACAGGCTTTCGCATAGGCTAATTCAGTAGCCGTGCATTGAGCCTTAAAATCCGCGTCTTCCTGATTCAAGAAATTTTCAATCGTTGAAGGCGTAGATGCGTCGTAGTACACACCGACTTGATCCAACAAGATGGAATAACACCGTCTGGAATGAGCGCGTTCTGAACTGGTGCGAATCCATCCATCTTCAAGATACCAAACCGGCAGTGCGCGACGATTCGCATATTCGACAGCGGCTGCAGCGGTCTCTTTACGCCCCCAAGCTAATACAACATCAGCGGGAACGGCAAGCTTTCGAGCCTGTCGCGGTGAAAGCACTTTTTTGAGCCCAAGCATAGAGGCGATATGCTTGATACCCAGAATTCCAGGGGATAGAGCAACAGCTACTTCAGCACCCGACTGAAGGTTTTCTGAAGAACCAATCGATGAACGATTGTTATGAATCTCAGCGAGAAGACTCATAAGACCAACCACATCATGATAGCGGTTAAACCTAAGCCCAGAAGAATATTCCGTCCGGTATCGAACAATGCTTCATGCCTTGCGGCGACCTCCTCTTGAGCAATATCCGGTAGCACCGATTTTGGTCCATCCTTATATTGCGAGCGAATCTCATCAATTCGATCGAGGGAAATTCCCCCTGCATCCGCATAAGCCAGGAAAGTGTTGATGGCTTTAGCCCCTTTGTCACCGGGATTCAAACGCATGAGTTGGGTCAATGAATTTAATGCCTGCATATGCACACCCTGACGTTTGGCAACATGGCGCACGTGTCGTAGATCCTTCTCAAGAACCACAACTTCATCCAGTAGATTAACCAATTCTTCGCGTTCGATGGCTTGCGGTCCGTGCGCACTGACCGAAGCTTCTATGGCAGCGGTCAAGGCTTTATCGAGTTCGTCAGTTTTGTCATGAACACCAAGTTCAATCATCGCATTAAGCCGATGAAACTGGATACCATGGGCAAATAGATCCTCTCTAATCTGATGAACTTCAGACATCAATGCATAAATCTCATCAATCGTTCGTTTGATAAGATTATTCTGCACCGATGCATCATCTGAATTAACGGCATCTGCGTTTGAAGACTTGGCTCCAGAAGAAATATCAGTGACTGTGGCCGTAGCGCCACTGGATGCCTTAACCGCATTCGGCTTCACAGTAGTGGCACTAGCATCGTCAATGATTTTAGCGGTAGCAGACACGTCAATTATCTCGAGTTAACCGACTTTACGGAATGGAACTACGTTCTCGTGAGTCTCATGGACGAGACCACTCAGGTATTTTCCATATTTGTTCTTTAGTAGCGGTGCTGCCAGTGACAACAGTGCCTCGTCACTGATCCAACCATTACGCCAGGAGACTTCTTCCGGGCAGGCGATTTTTAATCCCTGACGTCTCTCCAGGGTCTCGACGAATTGTCCGGCTTCCAACAATGAATCACCTGTACCGGTATCTAACCAAGCATAGCCGCGAGACATGCGTTGTACATGCAGATCACCCCGATCAAGATAAACTTTGTTGACGTCTGTGATTTCCAGTTCGCCGCGCGCCGACGGTTTGATCTCTCTAGCGATATCGACAACATCGTTATCGTAAAAATACAAGCCAGTAACCGCGAATTGAGATTCAGGCTTCTCCGGCTTTTCTTCAATATTAAGAGCGCGCCCTTCACTATCGAATGACACTACACCGTAGCGTTCTGGATCGCTGACATGATAGGCGAACACACTGGCTCCGGTTTTGGTTTCAGCCGCCGAATTCAGCAACCCTGCCAGATCATGGCCGTAGAAAATGTTATCGCCAAGAATCAGCGCAACATTGTCATCGCCAATAAACTCTTCGCCGAGTATGAAAGATTGAGCCAAGCCATCAGGTGAAGGCTGCACAGTGTAGGTAATGTTCATGCCCCATTGACTTCCATCGCCTAATAGTTGCTGGAACAAAGGAACATCGCGTGGTGTGGAAATGATTAGCACATCCTGAATACCCGCAAGCATCAAAGTGCTCAGTGGGTAGTAGATCATGGGCTTGTCATAAACCGGCAGCATTTGCTTGGATACTGCCTGAGTCATGGGGTGAAGTCGGGTGCCAGAACCACCAGCGAGAACAATACCTTTCATATCGTGCAAATTCCTGTGTGCGTTACCCCTCTAACGCAAGAAACACGCCGACGTTTCTACAAAATCACGATGGTCACTCATCAGCGGCTAACTAACAGAAAAATAACCTGCATTATTTTCCATGAAGCAGACGCAAAAACGGCCCGGAACACTGTGTGTGCCCGAGCCGCCGATAGACAAATTTGAGTCTGGAAATTAACGCATTTGAGCAAACGCGGCTACTTTCGTGTCGCCCGCATCAAGCAGATTAGCGAAGTAAGCAATGGTCTTCTCAAGACCCTCTTCCAATTTAACCTGTGGCTCCCAGCCCAACTCGCGCTTTGCCATGGAAATATCCGGCCGGCGCTGCGTAGGATCGTCACTGGGAAGATCATTGAAAACCAACTTCGAGCTGGAATTTGTCATCTCAATAACTTTTTCAGCTAGCTGGCGGATCGTGAATTCATCAGGGTTGCCAATGTTGACAGGACCGGTGAATTCATCGTCGGTATCCATGATGCGGACAAATGCTTCGATAAGATCGAGGCAATAGCAGAATGAACGGGTTTGGTCGCCTTCTCCGTAAATGGTAATTGGCTCGCCAGTTAACGCCTGCATGATGAAATTCGAGACAACTCGACCATCACTCGGGTGCATTCTAGGACCATACGTATTAAAGATACGGCCAACCTTAATGCGCAGGTTGTGCTGTCTACGGTAATCAAAAAACAGCGTTTCAGCACAACGCTTGCCCTCATCGTAGCAAGAGCGAAAGCCAATCGGGTTTACATGGCCCCAGTAGTCTTCTCGCTGAGGATGCTGGTGCGGGTCACCGTAAACTTCACTGGTCGATGCCTGAAAAATCTTGGCGCCCGTGCGTTTTGCCAGACCTAACATGTTAATCGCACCGTGAACGCTGGTCTTTGTGGTTTGAACCGGATCGTGTTGATAGTGAATAGGCGATGCAGGACAAGCCAGGTTATAAATTTCATCAATTTCGATGTAAACCGGGAATGTCACGTCATGACGCATCAATTCAAACCGCGGATTATCAATAAGATGCAAAATATTTTGCTTGGTGCCCGTAAAGTAGTTGTCCATGCATACAACTTCGTGCCCTTCTGATAGCAAGCGCTCGCACAAATGGGAGCCAAGAAAACCGGCACCACCTGTTACCAGGATTCGCTTGCTAGTTAGGTTACGCATACCAGACTGAATATTCATAATGAGGACTGTATTAATTCTGTTGAGCTTAATGAGGTGATGATGCGCACTTTAATGCGCATTATCTTGAAACTATAGAACATTAGTGTAAGAACCATGCCAAACCTCAGGCCGGCGCTCTTCAAATGCTGATTATTTGACAGAGTATAGAGTGCAATCACAGAGAATTAACGTGTGTTGCGATAGTTAACGTCATGCAATCGTTCAATCGTTCGACAATTTGAACTATCTTTCCTCTATTAGCGTCCGGAATCGCCTGTGCTTGATGGGTTACACGATGATTCACAGTGCCAGCCTTTCAAGCGTTTTTTTCAACGCATCGACAGGCACATCAAAACTCTGCCCGGCCGTCAAATGCTGATCGTTCGCAAAACTCTGTGCAATTTTGGAATTTACTAGCCGCGGGTAGTCTTCTTGCGGATTCTCGAGCACCGCGTGGTAGCGATGTCCGCAATTGGCAGCCAAGCCATAATAATAAGGAAATACATGTCTGCTAAATATTTCCACCACATCTATGCCGGGACGGCAAAACACCATATTGGTCAGCGCTCCTCCGTGCGGAGAAATCAATACATCAGCTCGGGAGAGCAGCTCGGCCTGCTCTGCAACACTCAATCCTTCCATCGCCATGATGGTAAAACCGAATTCTTCAAGCAATGGCAGAAACTCTTCTTCGTTTGCAATTCCGCGCCTGACCCCCTTAGGCCGGGTGATGTAGAGCTTTATTCGGGTTTTGGTCGATTGCGCTGATGGATACAAGTGCTTCATCCACAATGGAATGAACCGATGCATTTTCAGATTGATTCCGCAATTGAGATCGATATGTAACAGTCGATCCGCTCGCCACTGCGGCTGTTTAACGGTTTCGACAATTCGGGATCGATCAATACCGAAGCGCTCCAATGTTTCCAACTGCCACTGACCGGTAATTTCTCTTACCAGAAAATGATCGATGGTCGCTAGGTCGACGCCGTCTCTTTCCAACATGCCCAACTTGGGCAAAATTTCCAGCATCCAATGGTAGTAGCAGTGCGCACCGGCCGAAGTTGCGAATAATAGCGACGTACCAGCTAATTTTTTACCCCGGCGCCAGAACATCGGCCGTGATTTACCCTCTGGGATGTTATGTCGTAGTGCTTCCCTGCCCTTGCCATCGTGCACCCACCAGGAAGGCCCATTAAAATAGAGTTCAGCGTCGCTTATGTCGTGCAAAACCACCTCATTGCTGTGCATGAGAGAGTCTGCATCTGGAACATCCGGGTGAGATTGAACAACACCGGGCTTATCCAGAAAGTACCGCTCTTGAGTCAACAACACCTTCTGCATGGTATGAATGCTGAGTTCAGACATTTTCTTGTTTTCACCACGCTGATATTGCGGTGGTGATTCTGTCTCAGAGGTGATTTCGACAAGCCAGGCTTGCAGATTCTCTAGAGACTGTGACGCTATTTCTTTGCCATTGAACGTAGTATCGGGCTTATCAAGTAGCTGCAGTTCATTGCTCTGGGTAACAACAACATCGGGATGTATTTTTTCGACCATGTCGTAATCAATACCGCTGCCCCAGACGAAATGAACCTCGGAGAACGTTTCTGCAAGCATACCGGTGAGTAGCGTGCGACTATCCATGGCATTTTCATTGCCGAACACCAACAAACAACGTTGCGATGCATCGGGGTGTCTATTCTCGAATACAGTGTATGCACCCTGAGCAAAATCCGGATTCGTCAGCCTGCGATCGCCTACACCGAACGTCTGCTCTCTTAATTGTGCTAAATCGTTAGCGTATCGGCGTTTGGAGCGTAGCGAAAAACGATATGACCGAATCATCTCCGCCTGTTCGGGCAGAACATTGCCATCGAGATTCATTAGCCGTGTAGCTTCGTTATAAGGGTAGCCGAGGAGCCGACTATTAACGTCTACGTTTAACCGCGAGCAAAGCAACTGACAAATCATGAAGGCAGACCAAGGCGTCCATCGTGTATCTGATTTCCAGAAAAGACTGTGCTGCTCACTTTTCCGTTGTAGGTAGGCAGTGGGATCGATCAAACACGGTAAATCGGCACGAAAACGACCGGAGAAACGCCTAAGTGGGCTGTACGGTGCTTCCGCTTTGCCTTCTGGCACCTGCACATCAAGATTATCGCCATAGAGCGACAATTTATCGGGTGTAAAAACGTGAAGATATCGGGTACCGCGTGCAGCAAGACGATGACTACGCTCAGTCAGCTCATCTCGCCAATCAGCTAATGCATTGCTTGTTTCCGAGTACCCCGCCGAAAGTTGATTAAACGCATCAGCGGAGAACAACCAACCATCACGCCCTTCGACGCTCAGCGAATGCTGTGCATCGTCATCGTTGGGCGAATGATCGTCGAACTCAGGCGCAAACTCCGAGTCCGGGGTCAGTTTGAACGTACCAGCTTGCATTAGGCGACTTGAGCAACTGCCGCCGGTAAGTTGAACTGTTTTCTCAGTTCAATTTCGTAATCCGCCTGCTGACGTCGAACAGATTGATTATCAACGATTCTAAGCGCACAACTGTGCATGGCCAGTATTTCATCAAGATGTTGCTGAAGATCTAGAGCATGAGTCACGCTGTTTGCGTGTCTACGATGCACGTTGAGCGAATCAGAAATATAGGCGATCGAGCAATCAGCATGGTCCATCGAAGCCAGATACAAACGCCAATCCCCCACCAAAGAATATTGCATAACATCTTTGCTGACTGATTGAAGGGTGTTGCTTAGATGCTGGCGATCCCAGACGACCGAACTGACGTTTAAAATAACGTTTTTGACCGATAAACCACGACTGACAAACTCCCGGCCATCCATGAGAAATGACTTTTGGAACAAGGTTGGGTCAATCTGATCGTAATAGTAGTTATAGTTATCGGCCAGATGGGCATCGTTTTCGTCCACTTGTGCAGAGTTACAAAAACTCATGCGTGTATTGGATTTAAACGCATCGATTGATTGCGATAAAAAACTTGATTTGGCGAGATCATCAGCTTCGGCGATCCACACATGAGACCCGCGCGTCATTAACAATCCCAGCTGCCATTGTCGAAATACGTTGCCGCTGTTTTGTTCGTTAGCCTCGATACGAATCTTACGATCCGCAATTTTGGCGCTTTGCTTGATAATTTCCAAACTGTTGTCGGTTGATAAATCATCCAACACGATGACTTCAAAAACAGGCATATCTTGTTGGAATACAGTAGCCAAACGATCTGGCATGTAGGCTTCGTAGTTATAGTTAGGCACCACAACGGATACCTTCTTCAACTCAGGACGCAGAAGCTGCAGTAAATCAAAACCATAATCGTCCAGTTGACAGTTGTTTTCGACGAACGCAATTCTCGCTCGTCTCATTTCATTGACGTCATCATCCAACGCTTGAGTCAGTGCTTTTTCCAAAGCTGCCTGCTGCCCGCGTTCTACAACATATCCGTGCTCTTCAATGACAGCATCGAATCCAGTCGCACCTTTAAACAACACAACCGGCACGCCAACATTCATGGCTTCCAGTACTACTGTTGGATAAGGGTCTTCTCGAGATGTCAGGAACAAGGCATCACACGCTGAATAATAAGCAGACATCTCGTCGGTAAATCCAATGAGATGAATTCTGGATGCAAATTCCGAATGCTGAATATCTGATTGAACCCAGCGTTGCATATCAGCAGAGATAGCACCGGCCCAGACGAAATGCACATCAGTGCGCTCTTTCATCCATAACTCAGCTGTTTGTAAAAAGATATCAAAGCCTTTTCTCAGATCTGCGTATCCGACATTGACGATCATTTTTTCGTCGTCCGAAATGCCCAAGGTTTCGCGGATTCTGTTCCGAGCTACCTCGTCATACTCGATGCTCAGATAGGTTCCCTGCGGCTTGATGTGATGTTCGCCTGCCTGTTGACGAGCAAAGCTTGTGAATCCTTTTCTAACGATATCTGACGGGAAGATCACATGATCAGCATTCTCATCAATCAGTTGTACATTCTGCTGTAACGAAAATTCTTCGATCAGCATAGGCATTTCATGGATAAGGGAAACAACACTGCAACCAGCGTCTTTTAGAACAGGTACAAGATCACCGGTGACACAGGTGTTACAGATGGCAATGTCGAGTCCACGTTCAGACAGAAGACGTTGTATGCCATCTGCCCCGATGTCATCCAGCACTACCGTATGCGCCACTTCCCGGTACGCCTTAATGAGCGTGCCGCCCTCTTTCAGAAGTACGGTGACATTCATACCAAACTGCTGACGGAAAAGAGTCGCAAGAGATAGTAATAACATCTGTGCACCATGCTTATGCGCATCATGCCCGACCAACAAGATATTGTTTTGACGAGAAGCCGCCGAAATTACATCGTCCAGGGAGTTCATTGAACTCCCCACTAACGATGTCTCGCCCGGTTCGATTAAATTGCTTAAGCCATGTACCGCTCGTTGAGTCGCATTCAGATAGGCATGGCCAAAGTGAACATCCGGCTCCAGATAAGCACTCTCTGCCCATTCGTTCCAGGCATTGACGAACACTATCGGCTCTTCCTGAAAAGGGTTCTGACGCGCAAAATCAATAACGCCGTTTAACCAGCCCTCATACTTCTCTGGCGTTGACCCATGCAGCACCATGCCGCGTCCTTCACGACGAGCATCATTATCCCAATGCGGTGACACCGTTTTGATCAGTGGGAAAGCACTGGGTTTTTCATTCAGTGATTCTTCAACAATGCCATCGTAACTACGCACATGACCTGCAAAATCCGGATCAAACAACGTCAGCTCCTGATTCATATCAGGGACGTTTACAGCCAATTTATGGGGAGGAAATTCAACCGCTCCATCCAGACCGTAGTCACGTGGATCAGCATCACCGAAACCTTGCACCATCAGCACCCACGGAGTAACACCCAGTGCCTCAGTCCATAGGTCACGCCATCGCTGAAGAGTCTCACGCGCATTCGGTAATAGTCCCGGACGATACAGAATAAACAATGGTCGGCCGTCGACTCGCATGTAACGTTCGTTAGCCATATAGCGCGATGTGTCAGCGATAAACGCAGCTTCATCTGAATCCAGATAGTCTTGCTGAATGAGCACTTCACTATCATGCCCATCCCATGTGCGGGTCCAATTCTCATTCGCCCACATGATGCAAAAATCTTGTTCGATCTGATCGTCTTCAGCAAACTTGTCTAAAGGCATGTCCATCAGACGTTTGCCGTTAAACCAGTAGTAGTAAAAACAGAACGCTTCTATGCCAAAGTTAACCGCCATTTCAGATTGAGCACGGATAGTGTCAATCGAGTTCAAATCATAAAAACCCAGATCACGCGGTACGCGAGGCTGATAATGACCTTCGAAACGAGGAGCTCCTCGAGCCACGTTGCGCCACTCAGAAAAGCCTTCTCCCCACCACTGATCATTTTCAGCAAATGGGTGAAATTGCGGCAGATAAAAAGCAACCGTTTTAGCGCGCTGATTTAACGTGCGCGAATCAATACCACTAGGCTTTTCAAACTGAGGGCCCGGATTCGCAAAGTGCTTGATGGTATCCAACACGTCGGATGACGTGGGTTGCGCTCGCTGATCACCGCTGTCATTTGCAGCAGCACCTAACCCATGGGCATCTGTACCCATTGACGCGACTCGAGCAGAGCTATTAACAGGTTCAGACACTAAGCGGCGTGCTTGATCAGACGTCGCACCAGGCTGATTTACCGGGTTGCCAGAGCCAAACAGACGCTGTAGAGATTGTTTAGTCCGCCGTCGGTACCTTGCAAAGAATTTGGCGACACGCCGCCCTTCCGGGGTATTGTTTTTCCAGGCGCGGGCTTTCTTTCTCAGGATCTTGAAGGGTCGCAGTACAGATTGACGCATTGATCTCATGAATAGGGTCACTGTGTAGTTACGTGAGCGGAGTCAATTCCGCCCTGTGCTGAGTTTGATTAAGGAGGTACTTGCAAAATCACGGCCATCGGATGAAACATGCCAGGCCAATTGTTTAACTCTACTCAGGCAGTAGATCTAACATGCGCTTTACAGCCTCTACATCCACCGTAAATGACTCATTTTGCGTGCGCCACTGTAGGTCAGGATCGGCATTCGCCTGCGCTATTCGATGATTTACCAAACGGGAATAATCCGCGCCGGGATCGGCCATAATTGCGTGATATTTGTGACCACAAAGCTCAGATAACCCATAGTAATACGGGTATACATGGCGACTCAGCAGCTCAATGACTGGAATTCCAGGTTTGCAGAAGACCATGTTAGTCAGAGCGCCGCCATGCGGTGCCATTAAAGCATCAGCTCGACTTAGCAGTTCGGCCTGCTCGGCAACGCTCATACCTTCCATGACAACCATGGTAAAACCCGCAGCTTCCACCAGAGGTTTAATTTCGTCCTCATTGAGGATGCCCCGTCTAACCCCGTCCGGTCGTCCGATATACAGTTTCAGTCTGTCAGTGTTATCAGACTGACGAAGATACGTTTGCTTAAGCCATAAGGGTACAAATCGATTCATTTTCAGATTGATGCCGTTGTTCATATCAACGTGCAACAGCTGATCGCAATGCAAATATTGGTTGCCGACCGTTTCTACGATTCGACTCTCATTGATACCTAAACGGGCCAGTGTTTCGCGCTGGAAATCACCCGTGATCTTTCTAACGAGAAAATGATCAATGGACTCCAGAGAGATTCCTTGACGTTCCAGCAGTCCGAGCTTAGGTAAAATATCCAACATCCAATGGTAGTAACAATGCGCCCCTGCGGTCGGAGCCAACAAAAAGGAACGACCAGGCAATCGTTTAAATTCCTGATGCTTAAGATTCGATTCGGTCTTATTGTCAATTCCATAGCGGAAGATGGTGTTTCCATTGGCCGCTTGTAAGTGACAGGCTGCTCCGTTAAAAAACAACCGCGGGCTGTCCAGCTCCACCAACGATACCGGATTGGTCTGCATAGCCATTTCCTGATTAGCAGTGTCAAAACCGGTTTGAGTCAGTACAGGTGGACTTAAGTCATAAGTTTCTCGGCCTAGCAAGGGAGTGCGGCGTGCCATAACACCAGGCTGCGGCATGCCACGAAAATCCAAATCGTGTTGACTAGCCGTTTTTACGGCACTCTCCAGGCTTTCCAACCCTTGATCACCCCAAAGACGTGTATTACCTGTATCGGTAGGAACATCAGTCATGCTCGCCTCAGCACATTGAGAAATGACGATATCGGGGCGAATTTGGCGAATGTACTCGTGATCGACGGAGCGGCTCCAAATGAAATGCACTTCTTTAACCGTCTCTGCGAGCATACCCGTCAACAGATTTTGTTTATAGTCACTGAACGAGTCACCAAACAAGACAATCTTTTTATCAACCGCATCCGGTGAGTTGTTTTCATACACCACATGGCTGCCATAGCCATCGAGCATAGCCCGGCTGATTCGCTCTAATTCGGTTGCTGTCGCATCGGTTTTCGCATCAGATACTTTTTTCGAAAATTTATCCAGATTCAAATTTTCGCGATAGCGAACCACATGATTTGCATAGACACGCTCGGAGAATTTATTAAGCGAGTAGGTACGCACCGTTTCTTTGGTAACAGTGGATTGACTATCTTGCCCAATACGTGTGGCTAAACCCTGACTGGTCTGTTCTTCATTAAACGGATAATTCAGAATTTGCGTGTTGGTCGGAATTTGCAATCGGCTGCACAACAACTGATATGCCATGAAGCAGCCCCAGGCTGTCCAGTGGTTATCTGTTTTCCAATATACCGGGTACTTGTCGATACCGTTTTTCAGGTACGCAACAACATCTAGAAAATGATGAAGCTCCGGAGCATGCCGGGATTGCAACTGCCGGATGGGACCGCCATCCTCGTTAGGCAGTGCATCGGCGTAATGCCTATTGAGCAGCGTAAGCTTATCCGGCACGATCAGGTGGACATAATCAATGCCGCGAGCGGTAAGTTGATCTGCCCTACTCTGAACCAGCGACACCCATTGTTTGGCCATGTCTGGTGTAAACGCAGACTCTTCGGCGTATAGATCGATAACACGATGCTCGCCACCGGTTAGAAAAAGCCAGCCTTCTTTTCCTGCATGAACTTCGCTAGACATGGAAACGTTCGACCGACTTAGATGTTAATGGCTACTGAGGTCGCGATTGCGAGCTTATAAAGAATGTCTACGATGGTAGATGCAAGCTGCAGGTTCTTTGTCGGTACTTTAGGCATCACGATGACCTCATCCCCGGCCTTAACCATGGGGTTCTTGTCAGTAGTGACTTCACCATTGGCATGAATAACAACAATGCGTCCCCTGTCCGCTTGATCGGTAAACCCACCGGCCATTGCAATGTAATCACGCGCACGGAGAGAGTCACGGTGCAGAATTGCCTGAGTAACAAACACTTCACCACTGAGTAAAACTGAATCGCTTCGTCTGGGAATTGAAATGGTATCGCCTTGTTGAAGAAGGATGTCGGCCACTTTTCCAGAGTTTGCAACTACAAGGCGACCAGATGGCTCAGCCCCTCTAGCCCGAGCCACAAATTCAGACACTAATTCAGCTTCCTGAGCGCGAATACGAGACTCCGCATCTGTACTTGAAGACGCGGTTAGATAACGAGACTCTAATCGTTTCAAACTTTCTTCTAAGGCGTGTTTTTGTCTTTCAGCGACTGATTTTCGGCGCAACGACAAAGCACTGATATCGGCTAAAACCGGATCTACAGCGATGTAGTCCAGCACTTCTTGCAAACGGGTATCGCGCGGCACAGCGTAGGTGGAAGGCCCAAGATGCGCCCCTTCTACTTCGACAACGATGATGGTGTCATGCTGATCAGCGCTGAACTTAACAGAGTCACCGTTTTGCAACACATAGTTATTAAACTGTTCTAACGGCAGATAAACCGAGAACGGTTTGGCTGATCGTATGCCGGATACCGCCACATATGAAACGCCCGGTTCAATCAAGGCTTGGGCTGATAACTCACGGCCATAAGCGGTGTCGCTCTCTAATTCGAATACGGCTGAGTTCGCAACATCACCCGTAACTGAAACAACACTATTTCTAACACCGACAACAATGGTGTCACCGTCCTGAAATTGCAGTGATGGAAGAATACCTTTCATCAGGAACTCGTAAAGATCAATACTGGCAAGCTCTTTACCGTCTCTCATGATTTTGATATCACGATAGCTTCCACGTTCCTCGTCTATGCCACCGGCTTGATCAATAAAATGTAAGGCTGAATTTGACGGGATACCGCTAAAGCGCCCAGGCTGTGGAACGAAGCCTGTAACAAACACAGCAACAGGTTGAGCACCTTTTAAACTCGTGTAGACGCGCACGTTGTCGGTAAACACTGATCGAACCGAATAGGCAACACGACCGTTCAAATCTCGATTCGGCGAACCACCGACCCGGACAGGCCCGACCTTAGGAATAAAAATATTACCGCGAGCATCAACCGTTAGAATTTCACTGAATTCGATAGCACCCCAAACGCGAACAGCAATTTGATCACCTGGTTGAATCACGTAGCCGGGGTTTATGCCATCTTCGCGATCATTACTGAAGCCACCGTCAAACAAGTTGGCACCAAATGGTCGGGGACCGTCAGACTCAAGAAATTGCGAGGGCTTCAACACCGTTCCTTGCGAGCCAGGTACGCCTGAAGATTGCTCAAGCAATAGCTCCGATGAACTGGCTTCGGGTATCAGATTACCGACATCGAATCCCTGCAACGACTGCGCATTAACGGGTGCTGCGAGTGCGGTTAGCAGAGTCAGAAGTGAAAATCGTACGGTGCGCCAGGACAGCATAAGCTTCATCGCAAATGATGGAAAAGTGTGATGTATTCAGCAAATACGATGCCCAAACAGGTTATTCGGGCAGTTATTTCCTAATGACCCATGTGATCTTTCAATGCTGACCAGAGGAGTCCGAAAATCAGGTAGGCCAGGAAGGAGTAGATCAAGACAGTCAGAATTTTAATTAAACGTCTGGGCTCTGTTGCCGCATCGGGCAAACTAGGCTCTACAAACGTTATCAGGTACTGCTTTTTCCGTTGAGCATCGATGCGTGCAGCTTCAAAGGAGGCTAAGGAAGCAGCATAGCCTTGCTGGGCAATTTCCTGCTCAAGCACTAAGGGCTGATAATTTCCGACCAGACTCCCTAAATCACCCTGACCTTCGCCAGTGACACGCCCCTTCTCAAGACGGAGTTGACGCTCCAAGGCGTTAATTCGATTCTTAAGAACAACCACATCAGCAGAATCTTCCCGCATAAATGCCATGGTTTCTGACAGGGTTGCGCGCGTTTCACTTAACCGTGATTCGATAGCGGCTAGACGGCCGAATAGCGCAACCGACTCGTCCTCAGGGCTGATCGAATCGTTGATCGATTGGAACTGATTGATGTCGTTAGCTGTTTTACGAAGATGAGCCACGGCTCGGTCAACCTCTGCCCGGGCTGATCGAATGGCATCCTTCTCCATACGAGATGACAGCGTATTGACCAATTCTTCGTTGAGTTCGATGATGAGTGAGGCAATGTTTTGCGCCATCTCAGGGCTAAACGCACGCACCTTTACAGTGAGCACATCACTGGTAATGTCTCGTTGAACATTCACCCGATCCAGGTAGTAATTCAGAATTTCGCGATTGCTTGCATCGCTTTTTAGGCGTGATAAAAGATCGACATCTTTACTGTTGTAATGATCGACAAAGTCAATTCTTTTACGAAGCTGATTAACCATGTCCAGTGAGGAGACGTATTCCATAACTACCATGGAATCCTGACCACCGGATGATAAAACAGGAGATGCCAGCAGTGCGGTCAAGCCACCTGTGCTAATGCCGCCTTTCGCGGAGCGCACAGCGACCTTTGCTTCCGACACGTACATGTCAGAGGCTATAAATCCGTAATAGATGATGGCAAACAGCGTGGGAACGCCCACCACAGTTGCCAATGTTTTTAAAATAGCCTTCATTGCTTCTTATTCGGCACTTTATAATTAATTCAATGCGTTATCGCGGAGCGTTTTGCAAAATGTTGTACTCAAGTAACGCTTCCTTGAGATCTTCATATAACACAAGACTCCCTTCATGCAGGATCGCGGCCATATCACAATTGCGGCGTATGGTTTGTTCATTGTGGGAAACGAGAATGACCGAGGAATTTGCACGCCGTTCTTCAAAAGCCATGCGAAATTTTTCCCGGTATCGCGCATCTCCTGTCTCGAGTGCTTCATCAACAAGATAGTATTCAAAGTTGCAGGCCAAGCTCACCGAAAACGCAAAACGACTTTGCATGCCTGCTGAATAGCTTTTTAAAGGTTCGTCAAAATATTCGCCGAGCTCGGAGAACTCGCGAGTAAATTCTTCAACATAGCGAGTGCTCTCACCATAAATACGAGCAACAAATCGAGCATTCTCCCGCGCCGTCAGCGTTCCTTGAAATCCTCCGGCATAACCCAGTGGCCAAGACACGCGCTGATCACAGTGCACAAAGCCTGAATCGGGCGGCTCGGCGTCGCCGATAATTCTAACCAGAGTCGATTTACCAGCGCCGTTTAAACCGAGTATCCCGACACTCTTACCTACCGGAAAATCCAGACTCACGTTGTCAAGAACAACTTTGGATCCGGCCTGCGTACGGTATTTTTTTGTAACGTTGCGAAGACTGATCATTTCTTAACAATCGCTCGCTTGTGTACAGCTTGATGAACAAGCAGTCCTAGCGCCAGTGTGCTGAATGCCCACAGGCTGGCATAGGACCAACTGCCGTAAGACGTTTCAAATTCGTAGAAAAATTCTCCACGAACCAACTCGATCATATGCAGAACCGGGTTGTAGAGAAGATATTCTCTTATGGCTGCAGGTATGGAGTCGATAGTAAAAAACAAACCGGAACTAAAGTAAAGGGGCCTTCCCAACACTTGAGAGCCGAACTGTTTGATCGATGGAATCAGAGGTTCAAGACTGGCAAAAAGAAAACCGACGCCCAAGCCGAAGACACATAAAAGACCGCAAACCATTAAAACACCTAACGGTCGTTCAACCCGAACTTCAAAGCCTGCAAGGTGAGCCATATACAACAGGAAACCCAGTACAAAGAAGGACACAAGAATGCCAAGGATTCCTCGTGCCATGATGACATCAAAGGTTGTTACCTGAGGGAATGTGAGAAGATTTCGACTATTACTGATTGCGCTTTGCATTGAACCCCAAGGGTCGCGAAACATGCCAAAGCAAATAAAACCGACAAGCATAAAAGGCACGAGCGGCATGCCACCCGGGTTATCGTTACGCAGGTTCGCAAAGATCGCAACAAAGACGCTAACACCGACCAGCGGCTCAATTAGCGCCCAAAGAAAACCAATTTTATGATTACCATAACGCGTCTTGGTTTCCCTAAGAATCAACGCATTAATGACACGGATCTGTGTTGCGAGTGCTGAGATGACTCGATCAAACGTCAACGTGTTCGTTGCGATCCCGGAGGACAGCGTGTTCATCTTAGCGTCTACCGGTTATGGGTGTTTCAGTTGTCTCAGGTGCTACCGAATCACTAAGCGGTAGGTCTGCCAGACTAGCAAGAGACGTTGCAGCCCATTTTTTCGGACCCGCCGTCGACGTGCCAGCGTAATCCCAAACCTGATGGCCATCAAACGAGGACAGATGAGAGTAGTGAACATTAAAGTCTAAACCCACACTGTCAGCAACCGTCGAAGGTGCAGGAGCAATAAGGTTTTGAGCCGTTGATACTGGTTCAATTCGCTTAACTGATTCAACCTCATTAGCGCTTAGCGGGGTCTTTATCAGCAACTTATCCTCAACAGCCGGAACGTCAGAGTTAAACAAAGAACGCGTCATACTCCATTCACCGTTGTCACGTTCGCACATGACACGTTGTGTCGGGACGTTGGATTGAATTTCAACTCGAAGACACTGTCTGCCACTGGCTGAGTGATACTGCTCCAATACGCGAGCCTGCTTGCCGGCTAATGATTTATCTGTTGACGGCACATCAATGACAGACCCCATAGATACCCTTGCCGTATTGCCTTGGAACGAAGGCTGAACGCTCGGATACTCTCCACGTGGCGTGGACGCACATGCGCTGAGTCCTAGCACAATGGCCATCACTGATAGTCTTGTTGTTAGTTGCTGTAGCATGCACATCAAACCAATCTTGTTATTGGAATCGGTGGTTGTTGAGTGAATTACTTTTGACGATTTGCAAAGATTTCGAGCAATCCGCAGACTCGATCTTCTTCACCTTCGCGAGCACCGGTAACGATCAACGCTCGAATCTTGTATTTACGCATCAACACCTCAGCATCAGATACCATCGCATCTGCCGAAATAGTGACAGGCACTGGCGTCATGAAATCTCTGACACGCTTGTCCAACATGGTTGGATCCATAATGAGCGCGCGTCGCAAGTCACCATCGGTCAAGATGCCAAGAAGACGATCGTTCTCCACAATGATGGCCAATCCCAGTCGTCCAGAGGTCATGCAGAAGATTGCTTCTCTAACAGATTCTTCAGGACCGATTAAAGGTAGGTTGTCCACAATCATGGTGTCCCCTACTCTGGCGAGTAAACGACGTCCAAGCATGCCACCTGGATGAAACTGAGCGAAATCGGAAGGTTTAAAATCTCGCGCTCTAATCAGGCAAACGGCCAGCGCATCGCCCAAAGCCATAATGGCCAGTGCCGATGTTGTCGGTGCTAGATTATTAGGACAAACCTCTCGTTCGATATCAACACGAAGAGTGACATCTGCCTGATTGCCTAATGTGGTGTTGTCAGATCCGACCATACCGATGATCTTGTTACCGAAGTAACGAAGCGAAGGAATAAGCTTGACGACTTCTTCAGTTTCACCACTGTAAGAAATCATCACGATAAGATCGTCCGATGTGATCATTCCCAGATCACCATGAATGGCTTCGCCAGGATGAACATAAAAACTCGGTGTACCCGTTGAGGCAAACGTTGCGGCAATCTTCTTACCGACAATGCCCGACTTGCCCATTCCCGAGACAATGACCCGTCCTTTGCAGCCTAAAATCAGACTCACAGCTTCATCAAATTCGCTGCCAAGGCCTTTTGCAATGGTGGAAAGGGCCGCACTCTGAATGCTGAGTGATTCAACGGCGGTTGGGATAAAGCTCGACGAATGATCGTTGGAGCGTGCTGATCGTTGAGTAAGGCTCATCGTTTATCTATTCTTAAATCGGTAGATTGAAAACTACTGTTAACGGGTAGACTTGCCATTTTCGTACCAGTAGGGACACGTGGCGAATCTACTTTTATTGAATCGTGGAAAAACGCTAGCTAGCCTTGCGCAAACGCTGTTTTAATGCGGATCCGATGTTACTCACGTAACCTCTACCACTCAGTTGGCCTGCTCGACTTTCAGAGAATTGCAGCAGCATTTCATCGAGCTGCGCATCTAGCTCGGGTAAAAGAGGTTCTACAGTGGCAGTTTCAGGATAATTGTCAAAATTGTCGTTAAAACCATCGCCATCCAGCCACTGATCGGCAATCCACTGATTGTCAGCCCGGTAACGCTCGTAGAAAGCGAGAGCCGCAGCTTTGGAGGGCATGATTCGTCCGTAATTATCTGAGATCTGCTCAACGGCCTTGAGCATAAATCCGCGCAAATCAGGCTTTGCATAGCCCAACAGCCTTGGATCGTTTTGATCCAGAGCATTAAATCTGCGCAGTAAGCTCAACCCGGTATAAGAAAGTGCTTCATTGACGCTTTCAGGACTCACCAAGGGTAGAGATAACTTATCTATTCCTGTCACTGACTCAAAGTCTGAGACCACATCGTTACCGATCAGTCTGGGCTTCTCGAATAACCTGACGTTTATTGATTCAGCGCCGAAAACTTCAGTCCAATTTTCCAGCAACAATCGATAGTTGTAGTAAGGGCCGCCAGCGTGAATGTTGTCAAAGTTGAAAGGACGTTTTTCACCACCGCGAACCGACGTGCTGTGAGCACTTCTGGCGTAGATGTCTTGACGACGCACATACACGAGGACTGAAATCTCATCGTAAAGCGGACGCAGCAACCGAGCAACGCGCTTGATTTCGTCAATCGATGTAAGTCGAGATTGCAGGTGTTCAGCGGAGTAAACCACCGTGGAATCTGAATGACGTTTCTGAAACTCGATGACCTCAGCGCAGTGATTTTGTACAAATTTTTCTTTCCACACGCCTAACTCGGCAGTATCTTTGACATCGAGCGTAGGAGGAGCAATGTCCTGTTCCGGCGCTTTTTTGCCATAGACAACCAGAAGTTGATTGCTGATAAATCCGGCCGAGGCGGGAAAGAGCAAACCGTTAGCGCCAAGCTTGATACGATTTTCGTAGAGGAACTTCTGTATGGATGTTGTACCGGTTTTCTCAGTTCCGATATGCAAGATGGCTTTTTTCATACGGCGGTGTAGCTCTTGTGCGGTAAACCATTGGGTTACCGGACATTTGCAAGTTACTCGCCAACGAACTTAGATTTACTGCAATCTGCGCAGGTGTTAATGAAAGAAACTAGCCATCTGCCATGGCGTCCCTGGATAGTAGAGGCAGGGACGCCATGTAAAAAATCACATTAACTCTTTTATTTACATACGCTTACGAACTATCAACCATCAACTGAATGCATTTTAATTCAGCTTAGATTCGCATGAACATTGAGGGCGATTTGCTCCAATTTTTCAGGCTCATCCCCGAGAAAATTGATATGGCCCATCTTTCTGCCCGCTCTCGCCGCACTTTTTCCGTAGAGATGCAAATGAGCACCCTCTGTCTCAAAGATGTGTGTCCAGGCAGGCTCTGCAGGCTCCCAAAGATCGCCAAGAATATTCACCATGCATACAGGAGAAAGCAATCGAGTGTCACCGAGAGGCAGGTGACACAACGCTCTTAACTGCTGCTCAAACTGAGAGCTGACAGTTGCATCTAACGTGTAATGGCCACTGTTGTGAGGTCTAGGAGCCATCTCGTTAAACAGGATGTTTCCATCACCGTCAATAAAAAATTCAACCGCCAATACACCAACGTAGTTGAGGCCGTCGGCCAATTGTCGCGCTTGTGCTTGCGCGCTTTGCAAAATCTTTTCATCCAGTCCTGAGGGAACTGTGGACGTGCTGAGAATGCCACCGACATGGACGTTTCGAGACAAAGGGAACACGGCAGTCTGCCCATCGACTCTGCGAGCCAGAACCACAGAAACTTCAGCCTCTAGTTTTATGCGCTGCTCTAAAACACATTCCGCATGCCCAACTGCATTGAAAGCGTCAATGACGTCCTGCTCGTTATGGCAAACGTGCTGACCTTTACCGTCATACCCCAACCGGGATGTTTTTAATATCGCTGGGAAATTGACATGTTTGGTAGCTTCGGAAATATCGGACGTGGAACCGATCGTGGCATAAGGCACGGG
>CAZCKD010000001.1:53967-64948 GCA_964498925.1 uncultured Granulosicoccaceae bacterium | reverse complement strand
TCTCAGGTGTGAGGTTAAAGCTTGAGAATACGGGTAATGCGCCCATTGTCGCCAGGCAGCTGTCCAGAGAGTTCGGTTTCGACAAATACGTGAGCGATTGGACCCAGCAGAATTCCACCTACTTCGAAGCAGTAAAATTGGAAAAGACCATGATGTTCATCATTCTTTCCATGATCGTTGCTGTTGCCGCATTCAATATCATATCGACCCTTGTCATGCTTGTTCAGGACAAACAAGCTGACATTGCCATTTTGCGTACACAAGGTGCCTCACCGCGAAGCGTCATGTGGATATTTGTGGTCCAAGGAACACTGATTGGCGTGCTTGGAACTGTGGCCGGATTGATCGGTGGGGTGGCCTTAGCCAGTAACATCGATGTGGTTGTGCCTTTCATCGAACAATTTACAGGCCCTGTGCTGAACCCGGAGGTTTACTACATCGATGAGCTACCTTCGGACTTGCGCATGGACGATGTCGTTAAGGTAGGCATTATGTCTTTCGGTCTATCGTTGTTAGCAACGTTGTACCCGGCATGGCGTGCATCCCGCGTCGATCCTGCATCGGCACTGGCGTATGAATAGTCTTGCAATCCCCGGTAATTTACTGATGTCGAATCTCCATGCAGGGGTCTATGAATGAGTAACGAGATTGTTCTCAGTGCCAAGGATCTGGGACGTACCTACAAGCAGGGCGATCTTAACGTTGAGGTTCTCAGCGATGTCAATTTAGACATCTCCAAAGGTGAGCGTGTTGCCATCATCGGAAGCTCAGGTAGCGGTAAAAGCACATTGCTGCACCTGCTGGGCGGTTTGGATACACCGAGTACTGGTTCGGTGTCCATTGCCGGTCAGAATGTTGCCGAACTGAATCAAACTCGACGCGGTCAACTTCGCAATAAAAACGTCGGGTTCGTCTATCAGTTTCATCATTTGCTGCCTGAATTTACCGCCCTGGAAAACGTCAGCATGCCACTGCTTATTCGGGGTGAGTCTAAGAGCAAAGCTGCCGCTGCTGCCAACGAGCTGCTCGACAGGGTTGGGCTTGGTCAACGAGTCAGACATAAACCTGCAGAATTGTCGGGAGGCGAAAGACAACGGGCCGCGATTGCGCGAGCACTGGTTAACCGACCAGTTGTCGTTTTGGCTGATGAACCTACTGGAAATCTTGATGAAGGGACAGCCGATAAGGTCTATCAACTCATGCTTGAATTGAATTCGGAGTTAGGGACAAGTTTTCTTGTGGTGACTCACGATACCAAGCTTGCCGCGAGAATGGAGAGAGTGATGACGCTGACAAGAGGGAGCTTGTCGGAAACCACACTTCCGGCTTAAACCGCGGGTTTACGCGGTAGATTGTTGTCGGTCACGACGTTGGCGCCATCGTCGAATTGCGTGAATGCGCCAGGCAAGAAGCGTGGCTAAGAAGCCAAAAACCGCAGATACACTCGCACAGAAAAGCATACCGACTGCAACGGTTGGCCATGCTTCTCCAACGCCAGCCAGAAGACTTTGAATGCTGAAGTCCATTGGGCGTGACAAGACCGGTTTGCCGAGGATCATTGACCCGCTTTGCCACGCTGCATAGAATAATGGCGCATAGGTCAAAGGATTGGTGAACCACACCATGACCACGGAGACAGGCACATGGACGCGCAACATGGCAGAGACTATCGCTGCCAGCAACATTTGCATGGGGATCGGCACCCAGCTAATGAACAACCCGACCGCAACCCCACCTGCAACAGAGCGTCTGTTCAGATGCCAAACGGCAGGTTGGGCGAAGGTATCTCGCACCCATCGGCTGAACGCATTCGACGATGGACCACTACAACCTATCTGGTTGTGCAGTTTACGGCGGAGTTGCGTCGCATCAGGCAAATGTTTTTTCAGCCTGTTAGCGGACATAGCCTCACGTTAGCGATTAAAAAGAAGGGTGCTCAGTACAATAACGTCGAAAAAACAAAAATATTGAGTTTTTCAAGACTTATTGAAAAGCGGGTAACCGTAGTTTACACCTAGGTGGTTATCTTTACGGTTAGTTTTCTCTTCTGGATTGTCCTTTTATTAGGACTTCAAACGCTACCCCCTACCGTTGTCTGTATCGGTTTTAGTGCTTTGATTGTGGGGCTGGGTGCTCTGTTCGGGCAGCTTCGATTGTTATCACTGGCTTACTGTGTTGCGATGGTTACGTTGGGTTGGACGTTATTTGAGTTACAGGCGCGTCAACTTGAGCATCATCAAATAAGCCAGGACACACGTGTCATGGTCAGTATTAAAGATGTACCCACGCGCACGCCTTGGGGGCAACGATTTACCGCTGAAATTATCGAGTGTCTATCGTGTGATAAACCCTTTGGCCCAAAATCGATTCAGCTGAGTTGGTACGGCAAAGAGATAAACCTTCTCTCTGGCCAGATTTGGGAAATGACGATACGTCTAAAACCCTACCGTGGTCTACGCAACGCGGGTAGTTTTGATAGCAGTCGATGGTCTATGTACAAAGGCTACGATGCTCGCGGTTATGTGCGCAATAAGCCTGCACCGAAAAGCTTATCGGTGAATTCGTCCTTCAATATTTCTGCCGCCCGGCAGACGTTATTGGAAAGACTTCAGCAACGACCTGTAGCGAACGGTCAGCTGGGTGTTGTGCAAGCGTTAATACTTGGGTTTAAGCACGGAATCGATTCCCAGACGTGGCAGGTTCTGCGTGACACCGGAACTTCCCACTTACTGGCGATATCCGGCCTTCATATCGCACTATTCGCCTCAGCGCTCTACTGGTTGTTGCTTAAAACTATGCAACTGGTCCAAGCAGTTTATTCAGCACGGGTGAACCATGCGCTCTGTGTGGATCCTTTTGCGCTGGCTCTGATAGGCAGCGTGTTCGGTGCGGCCGTTTACGCGTTGATGGCAGGATTTCAGTTGCCCGTTCAACGCGCTATCGCCATGTTGTTTGTTTGGGCAATCGCAACTTACCGATCTCGGCACCTCTCTCCGGCTTGGACCTTATCGTTCGCCTTGCTTGCAGTCATGTCTTTCAATCCTTTGAGTGTTTTGTCATCGGGTTTCTGGCTTTCCTTTGGAACCGTAGCGATGTTGTTTTATCTGCATCGAGGTCGGGTGGTTTTGGCGAGCGATGAGATAAATACGAACAACCGACCTGTCAGCTCAAGAGTTCAGAAAGTTTTTCCGATGATAAAAACGCATCTTCTCCTTGGATTGTTGTTGCTGCCTGTCACTGCTTGGTTTTTTCAATCTGCTTCCGTAGTGTCGCCACTCGCAAATTTTCTAGCGATACCGTGGGTGGGCATGTTTGTAGTGCCAGTCAGTTTCGCATCGGTTTTATTGTCTAATGTGTGGGGCGATGCCGCAGATATGTTCCTGTCCATGGCTCAATGGTCCATATCAGTGCTTCTAAATTTTCTTTCTTTTCTGGCTGATTATGATCGGGCATCTGTCGCGTTAAGTATTCCGGGAACCCCGACACTGATTTGCAGTTTGATCGGAGTGCTGGTGTTGTTAGCGCCGCGTGGACTTGGATTTAGGTGGTTTTCACTTCCGCTGTTGTTGCCGTTGTTTTTCTATAACTCAGCGCAAAAATCGGTGGATGGATTCGAGGTGCATACGCTGGACGTGGGTCAGGGATTGGCGACATTGGTTTTCGCCGGCAAACACACATTGCTGTTTGATACCGGCGGCAGGCTCAATGAAAATGTCAGTCTTTTCGATTCTGTCATCGTGCCTTATCTAACGAAGCTTGGGCGACATAAAATTGACTCTATTGTGGTTTCTCATGATGATGAAGACCACGCCGCTGGGCTGGTCGATGCGGTTGATCGATTTCCTGATGCCAAGGTTTACCTGGGTGGAGATTTCATTTCTGAAATCACCGCATGGAGTCACGCGGATGAATCTTTACCTAAAGCCTGTAAGGCAGGTTTAAGCTGGTCTGTGGGCGATGTCCATTTCAGTTTCCTTCATCCCAGCACCCATAGCACCGGCAGTGATAATAATCGTTCCTGCGTTCTGCTCGTTTATCACGGCCAATCCCGTGTCATCATTACGGGAGATATCGAAAAACAGGGTGAACGAACGATCATCAAGGCACTGAGAACGTCGTTTGAGCACCTGACGCGCTCTGGATCGATGTATTCCGCGGAGAATTCCGGCACAAGCGGGCACTTTCCCATTTCCTTGTTGGTCGCCCCTCATCACGGCAGTAATTCGTCCTCGACTCCCGAGTTTCTTGCCTTCCTGCAACCTTCCTACGTGATTTTTCCTGCCGGATATCTCAACCGGTATGGATTTCCGCACGCAGAGGTACAATTGCGCTATAAAAGAGTAGGTGCGAAGCGGTACAACACGGGGTTGCAAGGCACTGTGGTATTTGCCTTCGACCAATTCGGAGTAAAAGGAGAGCCTGAAACCTGGTGGCAGACAGACCGACGTTTCTGGCACGGGTTTCTGGATGCTACATGCACCGAGATATTTGCCGAGCATGCGCTCGTTTATAGACAGATTTTGTTAGCACAAAAAGGACAAACACTGTGTGGGAAATAGTAACTGCAGGCGGCTGGTTGATGTTGCCAATCGTCGCGTGTTCCATCGTTGCCCTTGCCATTGTGGGCGAGCGGTTCATTTCTCTGAGATCAGAGAGAGTGGTACCGACCAATCTCGTCGCCGACGTTTGGCGCATGGCGGGTGCGCGCCAGCTAACGGATGAAAAGGTTAGAGAAATTCAAAAAGCCTCGCCATTAGGCAGAGTGCTTGCGGCAGGGTTGCATAATCGTTCTCAGGATCGAGAAATCATGAAGGCATCTATCGAAGAGGTCGGTGGTCATGTCGCCCATGAGTTAGGTCGCTACCTGAATGCATTGGGAACCATAGCGGCGGTCACGCCGTTACTAGGTCTGTTGGGCACAGTTGTCGGGATGATCAGTGTTTTCACCAACATCACAACGGTGGGGGTGGGGAATCCAGCTCAACTGGCAGGGGGTATTTCTCAAGCACTGATAACGACAGCGGGAGGGCTAATGGTCGCCATCCCATCGCTGATGTTCCATCGTTATTTTCGATCAAAAGTCGATGGGCTGGTTGTTGACATGGAAAAGGAGTCGTTAAAGTTGGTTGACGTTCTGCAAAAACGACAATCTCAAAAGCGGGTTGCTCCAAAATGAAGTTTAAACGCCAGGCGAGGGAGGAGCTGGAGTTAAATCTTACGCCGTTGATTGACGTCGTGTTTTTACTGTTAATATTTTTCATGGTATCGACCACCTTTCAAAAGGAATCGGAAATATCGTTACAGTTACCGCGAGCTTCGGATTCAGAACTACAGACTCCCAGCGAGCGTATAGAAGTCATCATCAATGCGGCTGGTCGATACTTCATCAATGATCAGGAAGTCTTAAAAACCGATGTCAGCAGTCTGCAGAACGCGTTGTATAAAGTCTCAGGCGGGCAGCGGGATATTCCACTGACGATAAGAGCGGATGCGCAAGCACCTCATCAAGCAGTAGTCACCGCAATGGATGCGGCAGGGCAATTGGGCATGTTAAAAATGTCCATTGCTACCTCTCGCACGGCTGAATAGTCGTTATAGATGACTGAAGAAAAGTCGGTGAGTAAAGAGGTATCGGATGTGTCGACGAGTACTCGTCAAACACTGCAAGATGTATCGGGTCAGCCAACTGCGAGTGGTAAAGAGACCTATAAACGCCTGCTGGGATACGTGCGGCCTTATCGTAGGCAATTCATTATTGCGGTACTGGGAATGGTCGGGTATGCGCTAACTGATACTGCATTTGCCGCCTTGATGAAGCCTATGCTGGACGGTAGCTTCGTCGAGCAGGACAGAAGCTCTATTTTGTTTGTGCCATTGATGATCATCGGCATCTTTGTTTTGCGTGGTGTCGCAGGCTTTGCGTCAACGTACTATATTGCCTGGATTGGATGGCGAGTTATCAAGCAGCTTCGCGGTGAAATTTTCAGCAAATACCTGACCTTGCCTACCTCTTTTTACGACAAAGCATCTTCGGGAGAGTTGATATCTCGGATTACCTTTAATAGTCAGATGGTGGCGAATGCCGCCAGTAGTTCGTTAACAGTAATCGTCAGAGATTCATTAACGGCCATTGGTTTATTCGGATTGATGTTCTATCAGTCCTGGCAGTTGTCGTTGTCCTTTCTCATTATCGGACCAATCATCGCGGTTATTGTTGCCCGAGTCAGTAAACAATTTCGAGCTATCAGCAGAAACATTCAAGGCTCCATGGGTGATGTCAGTCATGTCATTCAGGAAGCTGTAGAAGGTGCCCGAGTTATAAAAATATTTGGTGGGCAGCAGGAAGAGCTTAAAGAATTCGAATTGGCTAATGAGCGTAATCGCGCTTTCAATATGAAAGAGACGATGGTCAAAGCGCTCAATGAACCCATCGTACAGTTTCTGGTTGCTATAGCACTTGCGGTCATCGTCTATATTGCCTCAAGCGGGGATGTGGTCGATCGGATTAGCGTGGGTAGCTTTATGTCGTTTATTACGGCGATGCTCTTGTTGTTTGCACCTTTGAAACGACTAACCAACCTTAACAATGAGATTCAGCGAGGAATAGCAGCGGGTGAAAGCCTTTTCGCCATACTTGACCTGGAATCTGAGAGAGATCACGGCACCCAAACGCTGGCCAATGACATATCAACTATTGAATACCAGCAGGTGAACCTGCGTTATCAAGACGATAAACCTGCCGTCCTGCGCGATATCGAATTACGCATAGAGCAGGGAGAAACGGTTGCCTTTGTTGGCGAATCAGGTAGCGGAAAAACTTCTCTGGTAAATCTGTTGCCACGTCTGTACGAGTTGGACAGTGGAACAGTATTGATCAACGGAGAATCTGTAAACGAGTACACGCTGCAATCTTTACGTAGTCAGATTGCCACCGTCAGTCAGGATGTCATGTTGTTCAATGACACGATAGCCAGCAACATTGCTTATGGTTCTCGACAGTCTATTGATGAAGACACCCTGCATGCTGCCTGTAAAGCAGCGCATGCTCACGATTTCATATCGCGCCTGCCTGATGGTTATAAAACGTTGGTGGGTGAAAATGGCATCATGCTTTCGGGTGGTCAACGACAACGCGTTGCCATTGCAAGAGCACTATTGAAAAATGCACCTATCCTGATTCTCGATGAAGCGACGTCAGCACTTGATACAGAATCTGAACGAAAAGTACAGCAAGGCTTGGATGCATTGATGAAAGGGCGAACAACGATGGTCATTGCCCATCGACTTTCAACCATTGAACAAGCTGACCGAATCGTCGTTATGGACCGGGGTGAAATAGTAGAGATCGGTACTCATCAAGAGTTACTGGCTAAGCGAACTCACTATTATAAGCTTCATCAACTTCAGTTTAGATAGTGATTCAGAGGCTAAGCACTTTCCTTTATCGCCGATCGAGCATCGGATGAGTTGGTTAGAACGCCAATGGCAGCAGCAAGGTGTTGCAGCAACGCTATTGTGGCCCGTGTCTGCCCTCTACGGTGCTTTGCTTAAAATAAGGCGGCTCCTGTACGAAAAAGATTGGTTAGGGAGGCCGTCGGCACACCTTCCTGTGATTGTGGTGGGAAATCTGTCAGTAGGTGGGACCGGAAAAACGCCTCTATGTGCTTATCTGGTTGAACAGTTCACTGCTGCCGGATGGCGACCGGCAATAGTAAGCAGGGGATACGGTGGAGCAAGGCACTTGTCTCCGCATTTGCTGACCAGCGACGACGTTGCGTCTCATGTCGGCGATGAACCACTCATGTTATTTCAGCAAACAGGTGTTCCGGTATGTGTTTGTGTGGACCGAGCTGAGGCGGTTAAAAAGGTTGCTGAGGTAAGCGATGCGAATATCGTCATCTCTGATGATGGCCTGCAGCACCTCAAGATGCGTCGTGACGCTGAAATTTTAGTGGTAGATGGCAGCCGTGGATTCGGTAACTGTCGTTTGATTCCGGCAGGTCCTCTTAGGGATACTTTGCGTAGTGTATCGACAGTCGACCTAGTTGCTGTTCAGATGCCGTCGAGTGAATATTCTGTTGATTCTGAATTGTCGAGTACAAGGGTTGGTGCAAATACAGAGGGTGCCCTGGCCGAATCCCATAGCGATACCAAGGTTAAAAATAGATCTACCAAAGGCTTTCATCAATCGCTTTTGAATCTCTCAAGTCGTAAGGGTTTCAATTCTATTGAAAGATCTTTCTTCTGTTTAAAACCCACAGAAGCTGTTGACCTTAGCACTGGAGAAAAAGTGGACATCGGACGCTTCTCAGAACGTAAAGTGCATGCGGTTGCCGGCATCGGGCACCCAGGACGCTTCTTCGATAGCTTAAAGGCGTTGGAGATAAATGTTGAAGAGCACCCCATGCCTGACCATGCGCCAATAGCTCTGGATGATGTAACGTTTGATGACAATTTACCCGTTTTCGTGACAGCAAAAGATGCTGTAAAGCTTGCTGACGTGAGTGGCACACTTAATCAGGTTTATCGAATAGACACCCGGTTGGACACGTCCAGTGGTTTAGATATTGCGATAAAAAATCTGATTAAAAAGATGGACAGCGTCTCGCAAGGCTATACGCAATCGAAGAATGATCGAGACTCAGCGTGACTCCATTTAACACACCATCGTGATTTCACGATCAGCCGCAGGACGATATAACAGACAAAATGGCCGACCATTCTTACACCATTGTTATTCCTTCAAGGTTTTCTTCAAGTCGTTTTCCTGGAAAGCCTTTGCACCCCTTAAACGGTGTGCCCATGATTCTTCATACCGTTGAAAGAGCGAAGGAATCCACAGCGGATGAAATTATTGTTGCAACCGATGACGAACGAATCGCGGAGATTTGTCATGCGGCAGATGTCGATGTACAGATGACTGATAGTGCCCATCCAAGCGGGACTGATCGCATTGCAGAAGTTGCTGCAGTCCGAGGGTGGTCGGAGCAGAAGCTAATTGTTGGTCTGCAAGGAGACGAACCGGCGACCCCTCCAAATCATCTAGATCTACTGGCAAAAAATTTATCGACGGCGGATGATGCTGATATGGCCACTCTTTGCATGCCGATATTGAGCGCTACCGATTACCACAACAAACATCGCGTTAAGGTGGTAAGAGATAAGTCAGGTATGGCACTGTATTTCAGTCGCGCATCTATACCTGCTAGGCGAGATCAGACTGATGGTGATACCTCTTTTCCAGCCAGCGCTTTGCACATAGGGCTTTATGCCTATCGATGTGGATATCTTAAACAATACCCCGTGCTCGCGGAATGTGAATTGGAGCAGGAAGAGCAGTTAGAACAGCTCAGAGTTCTCTATAACGGCGGCAAAATCCACGTTGGAATGGTTGAATTTAGCAATGCCCGCGGTGTGGATCACCCGGACGATGTGGCGGTTTTAGAAGCGGAATTGTCTGCTCACTTTAAATCGCCTTAAGGATCTGTGGTGAGTTCTTTAACTGTCAAAATTTAGTAGTTAGTAGTTAGTAGTTAGTAGTTAGTAGTTAGTAGTTAGTAGTTAGTAGCCGGCGTATGTGTTGGAGGAATAGATAGATGGCAAAAAAAGGTGACCGACACTGGCAACTGGAAGCCCGCGAGGTAAAGTACTCAGGCTTCTATCAAATTGATTCTGTCAGCTATCGTCATAGCTTGTATTCAGGTGCAGTGACAGATCCTATCTCTGCTGAATTATTTGTAAGAGATAATGTCGTCGGGGTGTTGCCCTACGATCCTGTGATTGATCGAGTTGCGCTTATCGAGCAATTTAGAATCGGGGCTATGCATAACTCTCCAGATCCTTGGTTAGTACAAGTCATCGCCGGCATGATCGATACCGATGAGACACCTGAGCAAGTGGCGATTAGAGAAGCTAACGAGGAGGCTGGCATCACACTCGGTAGCGTGCAATTAATCTCCCGTTTTCTGGCAAGTCCTGGAGCCAGTACAGAAGAAGTTTTTGTTTACTACGCTGAGGCAGACCTGAGTCAAGTGGGCGGTACGCATGGCTTGCAGGAAGAGGATGAAGATATCTTAGTTCGTCTGGTGTCAGCCGATGAGGCGATAGCAATGCTAGATGCCGGTGAAATTAAAAATGCGTTAAGCATTATCGCTTTGCAATGGTTCAAATTTCAGCGGGGAAATTGTTAGCCAGCTCGCAAAATTCAGTATGTAACACCGAATAACACGGAACTTCTAAACTTTTCGCTTATGGAGTCTTGGGATGAGCCGTTAGTCCGAGCAGGAAGCCAGAGTTGTAGAAAGGCGTCCAAAGCACCATTAAAAAATAATAATAAAAATCATGCAAACAATATTGCTCGTAGAAGACGACCAGAAAATATCCATGGCCCTATCGTTGAGGCTGCAATCTATGGGGTTTGAAGTAGATTCCGCATCCGATGCGGTTTACGCCATGAATGCCGCTATGCGCTGCCAACCGGAAGTCATTGTGCTCGACATCAATTTGCCCGGTGGCGATGGATTTGTTGTGGCTGACAGGGTTAGAGCTTCCGAGGAATTGGCTGATACACCGATCATTTTTATAACCGCCAGCAAAGATCCAGAGTTGCAACAGCGAGCTGCGGAATATGGTACGAGTCGATTTCTTGAGAAACCCTTTCAAGCAGCGCAGCTTACAGAAGCACTGAATCAATTCGCTCACTAGTGCACGATGATGGTCTGAGAAGGCGCTGTAAGATAGCCCTTTAGGAACAGCTGATGGGTAGTAGTCGCAACATGAATTGCTAATTGCTAATTGCTAATTGCTAATTGCTAATTGCTAATCAGCGTAAACCACGGAACTATTGCGCCAGAACGTTTCGACTAACTGCTTGTCGCTATCGTTCAGGATTTCGCTAGGTTGGATAGCGTCGCCACTGCACAATAACTTCGCGAAGGACATACTGCAGCGGAAATTCTCCCCATTAACGAACAAGGAGACA
>CAZCKD010000001.1:0-53867 GCA_964498925.1 uncultured Granulosicoccaceae bacterium | reverse complement strand
CTTCGCGAAGGACATACTGCAGCGGAAATTCTCCCCATTAACGAACAAGGAGACACCGTCTTCGGCTGCTGATGATTCGGCACTTGCCGATTCTGTTTGATGCCACGCCATTCTCGCAAACGAAGCTTTTCTCACAGGCGTTGAGGAATCATAAACATCATCCTCTTCCGGCCCGATAGAGTGTGGGTCATCCGCGAAGCCGGATTCGGTTACAAATTCACCGATAAGATCTGCGAATTGGTTAGTGCTTGCGTCTAAAGCTTCGCGCCACAGAGATTGGAATCTTTGAATCGCCTGCTGGTCTATCTCACCGGATTGCGCAGGTGTTAATGGGCCATCACTAAAGCGAAAGCTTGGGGAGTTTTCAGCCAGCATTTCGCTCAAGCGTAAAACCATATCCGGGATAGTTGGTGCGCGAAACCCGATTGACCATGTCGTACATTCATCTTTACTGGCAATGCCATGATGAGCCACATGCGGTGGTAAATAAAGAATATCCCCTGGTTCCAGTGTCCAGGAATCGTTCGGGTTAAAGTTACCGACAAGCTTCAGGTCTGAATCAGTATTCCAGATATGCTCGGCATCTTGTCTTGAGTCGATAGACCACTCACGATGACCGCTGGCTTGCAATAAGAACACATCGTACTCATCAACATGGGCGCCAACCGATGCACCAATGGGCGCATAGCTGATCATTAAATCATCGATTCGCCATGAAGGAAGAAAGCGAAAGGGCGTTAAATAGTGGCCTAGCTCTGGAATGTGCTTCTCTACATCCGTAACCAGTAGGGACCAGTTGTTGGCCGTCAAATGACTGAATCGATCTTCTTTAAAAGGTCCGTGTTCTAGTGAATAGTGACCTTTAGGTTCTTCGATGATGAGACGAGGGGTTGTACCTTCCTCGAGTGAAAGACCGGCAAGTTCTGACGCATCAAAAGGTGTGTCGAATGCCGGAAACGCTTGTCGAATTAATAAAGGTTTCTTTTGCCAATACTCAGAGAGGAAGACTTGCTCATCGATGCCCTCAGGCCATTTAATCGTAGAGGGTATAGTCGAGAGCGCAGTCATTCAGGCACCTGTCGTAGAAACTGATTGCCCGCCTTGATGTTAAGGGCGGTGGGTTATTGTCCGATGCCTTTCGCAAGCTCGGAGGCTTTGCCGATGTAGCTTGCTGGCGACATGGCAAGAAGCCGCTCTTTATCGATAGCGGGTATGTCCAACGTTTCAATGAATGCTCTTATCGTGGATTCATCGATGGTGTTTCCGCGGGTCAGAGCTTTTAACGCTTCGTAAGCGTTAGGAACATCGTGTCTACGCATGACGGTCTGGATCGGTTCTGCCATCACCTCCCAGGCGTTGTCGAGATCATCGGCCAGTCTTTGCTCATTGAGATCCAATTTCCCCAGACCTTTTAGAAGCGATGCAACAGCAATTTCAGTGTAACCGGCGCCAACGCCTAGATTACGCAGTACCGTTGAATCGGTTAGGTCGCGTTGCCAGCGAGAAATGGGCAGTTTTCGACTGAGATGATCAAACATGGCATTGGCTAATCCCAGATTGCCTTCGGCATTTTCGAAGTCGATAGGGTTAACCTTGTGAGGCATTGTGGATGAGCCGATTTCTCCGGCCACTGTTTTCTGCTTTAGATAACCTAAAGAGATGTAACCCCACACGTCCCGACAAAAATCGATCAACGTAACGTTAAAGCGCGAGACCGCGTCAAAAAGCTCAGCAATACAGTCATGCGGTTCGATTTGCGTTGTGTATGCGTTGAACTCTAGTCCTAAGTCAGTAACAAACCGTTCTGCAAAAGCAGGCCAGTCGATATCAGGGTAGGCGCTGTAATGAGCGTTGTAATTTCCTACGGCACCATTAATTTTTCCCAAAAGCTTCACAGACGCAATAGCGTCCTGCTGTCTTTTTAGGCGAGCCACAACGTTGGCGAATTCCTTGCCCATAGTCGTTGGGCTTGCAGTTTGACCATGCGTGCGACTCAGCAGCGGTGTGTCTGCACTAGCCACTGCGAAATCAGCCAGTTTGTTAATAATGGCAGTACAAGAGGGGAGTAACACCGCCTCTCTGTAGTGAGCAAGCATGCGTCCGTGCGACAAATTGTTGATGTCTTCGGAGGTGCAAGCGAAATGGACGAACTCCTTTTTAGAATCTGCCGCTGGCCACTGCTGGAGTTGATCTTTGATGAAGTATTCAACCGCTTTGACGTCGTGGTTGGTAGTGCGTTCGATGGTTTTGATGGCCTCGCCCTGATCGAGTGTGATCTCACCGATGGCAATCAGCGCTTCACGTGTTTGCGCATCGAAGGCAGGTAACTCGGGAATATCAGGATTTTCCGCCAGCGCTACGAACCAGTGCATTTCAACTCGCACACGCTCCCTGATGAGAGCAAATTCGCTGAAACAATCCCTTAAGGCCTCTGTTTTGCTAGCGTAACGTCCATCAATCGGAGATACAGCTGTAAGTTCTGTCAGAGGCACGACTATGCAACCCTAGTAAATAGTAAAAGGAGTGAGCAAAAGAGGAATTGGTAGGCGCGATTGGATTCGAACCAACGACCCCCACCATGTCAAGGTGATGCTCTAACCAACTGAGCTACGCGCCTGCCGTTGACGCAAGTGTAAGGAACTGCCCGTCTCGGGTCAACAATGTTCTACAATCAATTGCTCATAAACTCGATCTATGTGGCCCATCGTAGGGGTCACCACTGAAACTAACTACGTGGCCCATTGTAGGGGTCACCACTGAGATCATTATGCCAATCATAAGTTTGCCTGACGGTAGTACACGTCAATATCCAGAAGCAGTCACCGTCATGGATGTCGCTGCTGATATCGGCCCCGGCCTTGCCAAAGCAACGCTTGCGGGCATCGTCGACGGAGAGTTAGTCGATGCCAGCCACCCCATTGAAACGGACGCAACACTTGCCGTCGTGACTAATAAAAGCGATGAGGCCTTGCCCTTGTTGCGGCACAGCACGGCCCATTTGCTTGCACAGGCAGTTAAGCAATTGTTTCCGACGGCACAAGTGTCGATCGGGCCGGTCATAGAGGATGGCTTCTATTACGACTTTGATTACGAGCGGTCTTTCACGCCGGAAGATCTGGTCACAATAGAGAAGCGAATGAAAGAACTCGCCGAGCAAAATATCGCTATCTCCAGATCAACGATAAGCCGAAATGATGCTGTTGAATATTTCAAAGGTCTCGGTGAAGCCTATAAGGCCGAAATCATCGAAGGGATTCCGGAAAACGAAACCTTGTCTCTCTACGAGCAGGGTGATTTTACTGATCTTTGTCGAGGCCCTCATGTGCCAAGCACCAGCCATTTAAAAGCATTCAAGTTAACGAAGCTGGCGGGCGCTTATTGGCGTGGGGATTCCAACAACACGATGTTGCAAAGAATTTACGGAACGGCCTTCGCTAATCCGAAAGAGCTAAAGACGCATCTGCATAATCTGGCAGAGGCCGAAAAGCGTGACCACCGCCGGATCGGTAAACAGCAAGACCTTTTTCATGTTCAGGACGAAGCACCCGGCATGGTGTTCTGGCATCCGAAGGGTTGGTCCATCTATCTTGCGACTGAAAAATACATGCGCGAGCAGCAGATTCGGCAAGAGTACCAAGAGATCAAGACACCGCAGATTGTTGACTATTCGCTATGGCAGCGAAGTGGGCACGCGGATAAATTTGGCGACGATATGTTCTCAGTAACGACTGATGACAGACAGTACGCCGTCAAGCCGATGAATTGCCCTTGCCATGTGCAGGTCTTTAATCAGGGGCTTAAGAGCTATCGGGACCTGCCTCTGCGATTTGCAGAATTTGGCTCTTGTCATCGAAACGAGATGTCTGGAGCGCTTCACGGCATCATGCGTGTACGCGCTTTTACTCAAGATGATGGCCATATTTTCTGTACGGAAGATCAGATTCAGCCTGAAGTAAGCCGATTTATCGATTTTTTACACACTGTCTACGAAGATTTCGGGTTTACCGAGATTATCTACCGGCTCTCGACACGTCCGCCTAGTCGGGTTGGAAGCGATGAAGCGTGGGATAAATCTGAAAAAGCGCTGGCTGAGGCTTTGGACGCAAAAGGCCTGCCTTGGGAAGAGTTGCCTGGGGAAGGGGCGTTCTATGGGCCCAAAATAGAATTTTCGCTTAAGGACTGCATTGGCCGAGTGTGGCAGTGCGGCACCATGCAGGTAGATTTTTCTATGCCGGGTCGTCTGGATGCCAGCTATATTGATGAGCATGGTGAAAAGCAAGTGCCCGTTATGCTTCATCGCGCTATTCTGGGTTCTTTCGAGCGATTTATCGGTATTCTTATCGAGAATTTCGAAGGGAAGCTGCCTTTATGGTTGTCTCCAGTGCAGGCTGTGGTCTTGAATATCACCGATAAGCATGCAGACTTCGTTGAAGAAGTAGCAGAAGTGTTGCAAAATAGCGGGTTACGTGCCCAGACTGATGTCCGAAATGAAAAAATTGGCTTCAAGATCCGGGAATGGACCCTTCAGAGGGTTCCTTATTTGCTGGTAGTCGGCGATAGGGAAATGGAAAGTCGGTCAGTAGCCGTGCGCACCCGCGACGGTAAAGACCTTGGTGTTTTAACATTGGAAGAATTGAATTTGATGCTTAACAAAGAGGTCGCAGATCGCGGCCGAGCTGTGAACACAGCCGCGCAGGAGGGCTGACGTATTTCTGCTAAAAAGGTAAATCGGAAAAACGACGAGATTGATGTCCCTGACGTCAGGCTGATTTCGGCCGACGGCGAACAAATAGGTGTCGTTCCGCTAGAGAGAGCGCTGGAAACCGCGCGTGAGGCAAACCTGGACCTGGTGGAAATATCCCCCAATGTGTCTCCACCGGTTTGTAAAATCATGGACCATGGTCGTTTCAAGTTTGAAGCGAACAAAAAGCAGAACGCTGGTCGCAAAAAACAGAAAACCGCTCAGCTCAAGGAAATCAAATTCCGACCGGGTACAGAAGACGGGGATTACCAAGTCAAATTGCGTAGTCTGGTCAAGTTTCTGGAAAACGGCGATAAAACCAAAATCACCCTGCGGTTTCGCGGTCGTGAGATGGCTCATCGTGAATTGGGTGCCAAGTTACTCAAGCGCGTTGAGGAAGATTTGTCCGAATTGGGTACCGTTGAGCAGTTCCCAAAGTTGGAAGGTCGTCAAATGGTTATGGTAATGGCGCCCAAAAAGAATTAGAATGTCCGGCTGGTGCAAATTGCACCAGTTATTACGCCGCGTTGACGTACTGACACTACGACGTTACCGGTGACCATCACTCGGGGTTTGTTCCCCAACATTTTAGGAGTCAAACAGTGTCTAACAAGCAAAAGTCCGTGTCTGGGGCCGCTAAGCGGTTCAAGCGTACGGGCTCTGGCGGCTATAAGCGCAAGAGCTCGCATATGCGTCACATCCTGACCAAGAAAAGCACCAAGCGTAAGCGTCATTTACGCGGGGGCGACATGGTTCATGAGAACGATGTTGTACTCATCAAACGAATGTTGCCGAATCTTCGCTAGGAGCCAGACATGCCAAGAGTAAAACGTGGTGTGACGGCTCGCGCCAGTCACAAGAAAGTATTAAAGCAAGCTAAAGGTTACCGAGGCGCCCGTAGTCGCGTCTTTCGTGTTGCCAAGCAAGCAGTCACAAAAGCCGGTCAATATGCCTATCGCGACAGAAAAGCGAAAAAGCGTATTTTCCGTCGTCTTTGGATTGCGCGAATCAATGCTGCTGCAAGAGCAAACGACATTACTTACAGCCGTTTGATGCAGGGCCTAAAAATCGCTGAAATCGATATCGATAGAAAGATGTTGGCTGACCTGGCCGTTGCTGACGATGCTGCATTTGTTGCCATCGTCGATAAAGCAAAGGCAGCTTTGCCAGCCTGATCTTAAATGCAGCCTTGATCATCAAGGTGTGCGCCAAGCAAGGGAAGGGATGATCTCATTCCGCACTCATTGCTTTATCGACCGAGGGGAATGCCGACAAGTGCGGCGTTCCCCTTTTTTGTGGAAAACTCTAGCTGTAACGAAGAACGCCTGACCATGAGACAACCGTTAAGGACAAGCACATGAATCAACCGATTTCAATCGATCTAGATAGTTTGATCGCCGAGGCTAGCTCAATGGTTGAAGGAGCCGGCTCCAATGACGCGCTCGAAACTGTCAGGGTTGAATTGCTCGGGAAGAAGGGCCGACTGACATCGGTACTTAAATCCATTGGCTCATTGCCCGTAGAAGAAAAACCCGCTGCAGGTCAAGCTGTTAATCGAGCCAAACAAGCAGTACAGGCTCTTATTGATGACAGGCGTTTGGTGCTTGAAAATGCAGAGTTGGCGCAGAAGCTTCAATCGGACGCACTGGATGTCTCATTACCCGGCGCAGGTTTGCCCACGGGTGGCTTGCATCCCATCACGCTGACCATCGAAAGAATTTCGGCTCTTTTTGCTCAGTTGGGTTTTGAAACTTCAATAGGGCCAGAGATAGAAGACGATTACCATAACTTCGAAGCGCTGAATATTCCTGCGCATCACCCTGCACGAGCGATGCACGATACGTTCTATTTCGACGTCAATCGTCTGCTGCGAACACACACGTCATCCGTGCAGATTCGCTATATGGAAAGTGTGCAACCACCACTGCGCGTCATCGCACCGGGCCGTGTGTATCGCTGTGATTCCGATATGACTCACTCGCCGATGTTCCATCAGGTAGAAGGCTTACTGGTGGATAGGGATATCGCGCTTACTGATCTCATGGGTCATCTGGAAGCGTTTTTAAAGTTGTTCTTCGATCAGGATGATTGCGAAATTCGATTCCGACCTTCCTATTTTCCGTTTACCGAGCCATCGGCTGAAGTTGATATTCGTATCAACAAAGGACCTTGGTTGGAAGTGTTGGGCTCCGGTATTGTCCATCCTTCTGTATTTAAAGCTGTCGGTATCGATACTGAGGAATTTACAGGTTATGCCTTCGGTATGGGCGTAGAGCGGCTTGCCATGCTTCGGTATGGTGTGAACGATCTGCGTTTATTCTTCGAAAATGATCTTCGATTCCTTTCACAATTCCACTAAGCGGGCTAAGCGATGAAATTCAGCGAAAGATGGTTGCGTGAATGGATCAATCCATCCGTCGATACAGAAACGTTAGGAGAACAACTAACGTTCATGGGTCTTGAGGTCGATGAGATTGTGTCTGCATCTCCTGGTTTTAAAGGCGTAATCATTGCCAGAATCGACAGCATTGAACAGCACCCGGATGCGGATCGTCTGCGTGTTTGTCAGGTCGATTTTGGTAATAGCGAATTAGTCCAAGTAGTGTGTGGTGCTCCGAATGCCCGCGCGGGCCTGGTGACAGCATTGGCACAAGTGGGTGGTGTATTGCCCAGTGGTTTGAAGTTAAAAAAGGCGAAGCTTCGTGGGCAATTGTCCATGGGTATGCTGTGTTCTTCCTCTGAGTTGGGTTTATCCGAGGATTCGGACGGAATCATCGAGCTGCCCGACAATGCGCCTGTTGGAACAGACCTATCGGTCTATCTTGAGCTGGACGATTCCATTATCGACATCGATCTAACGCCTGATCGAGGCGATTGTCTGAGCATTCGCGGCATTGCTCGCGATTTGTCAGCAAAAAATGATCTGCCGTTGCAATTGCGGGAAATCAATGATGCCAAGGTTCAGTTAGAAGCGGAATGGCCTGTGGTTGTCGAGCCGGGCAACGCCTGCGTGCGTTATGCGGGCAGGGTGGTAGCCGATGTTGATATAACGGCCAAAGGACCCAACTGGATGGCTGAACGCTTGCGCCGAGCCGGTGTGCGCTCAATAAATCCAGCTGTTGATATTACTAACTACGTGATGCTGGAGCTTGGACAGCCAATGCACGCGTTCGATGCCGATAAGCTTCAAGGCGCTATTCAAGTTCGCTTGGCAAAGGCCGGGGAACGCCTTGTATTACTCGATGGGCGTGATGTTGCGCTTGATGAAGAAACCACAATCATTGCTGATGAATCCGGCCCTATCGGCATTGCCGGCATAATGGGTGGTGAGTCAACAGCCGTCGACGAAAATACAACAACGTTGTTTTTCGAAAGTGCGTTGTTTCTACCAGAGCTTATTGCTGGTAAGCCGCGGCGCTATTCAGCTCATTCAGAGTCCGCACATCGATTTGAGCGTGGTGTTGATCCTGCCGGACAGCGCGAAGCACTGGAGTATGCGACAGGATTGATGAAGACGATAGCCGGTGGTAAAGCAGGGCCAGTCGTTGATTGGCAAAATTCTGAAAGAATGCCTGCAAGACCGTCGGTCATGGTTAGAGAAAGTCGTTTGCAACGTGTGTTGGGAATTTCGCCGGACGCAACAGTTGTTCAAACCATTTTCACGCGTCTGGGTATTCAAAGTTCAGCGACTGAAGGTGGATGGCAGGTCGATGCTCCCAGCTATCGTTATGATTTAGCCATCGAAGAAGATTACCTTGAAGAAGTTGCGCGGGTGCTTGGTTACGATTCATTGCCAAGAACCTCTCCGTCGCATCAGCCCACTTTTCGTCCGGTACCGGAAACACGGGTCTCTCCATTAGCCGTTAAGCAGTGTTTGGCAGCAAGAGGCTATCAGGAAGTCGTTACGTATAGTTTTGTTGAAGCGACGCAGCAGGAAACACTGCGCCCGGACTTAACCGCATTACCTCTAGCAAATCCAATCTCTTCAGAGTTGGGTGTTATGAGAACAACGTTGGTCGGTGGTTTGATTTCAACACTGCAAAGGAATCTGGCGCGACAGTCCAATTCTATGGCGCTGTTCGAGACAGGCTTGCGTTTTCTGTCCAACCCATCGGGCGTTGAAGTCGCTACATTGGATGCACACATTGTTGCCACTCACGGCGATGACTTACAAAGCGATCGAAGTGTGCAGCAGCAAAACATGCTGGCAGGTTTGGTCGTGGGTGAAAGAGCCCCGGAGAACTGGAATGCTGCTCCAATGAGCGTTGATTTCTTTTCGGTAAAGTCCGATCTTGAAAGTTTGTTCAAGCAGGCGAATGGCTCTGACGTGAAATTTGTACCGACAGATTTAGCGATGCTTCATCCCGGCCAAAGTGCCTGTATTCAGATCGACGGTGTCAACGCTGGCTACATTGGTGTTCTTAATCCTTCTATTCAGCGTGCATTGGATTTATCCGCAGCGCCGGTTGTATTCGAGCTATCTCTGGAGGCTGTGTGCCGATCTCAGGTGCCAAAGGCTGCAGGGATGTCGCGGTTCCCGCAGGTGAGACGGGACATTGCATTGTTATTAGACAGTTCTGTTTCTTATCAGTCGATTCTCGATGTTGTGAGGTCCGAAGCCCCAGAAATACTTCGTGATGTGAAGGTTTTTGATGTTTATCATGGCGACAAACTGCCAGAAGGTAAGAAAAGCATCGCATTAGGCTTGATCTTGCAGGAGTTTTCGCGCACCCTAGAGGACGCAGAAGTAGAAAAAGTGGTTGTGAAAATAGTCGCCGCATTGGAAGCTGCGCACGGAGCAGTATTAAGGGTGTGAAATGGCACTAACAAAAGCAGCAATGGCTGAGATGTTGTTTGACGAACTTGGACTCAACAAGCGTGAGGCCAAAGACTTCGTCGAGCAATTTTTTGAAGAGGTCAGAGTTGCGTTAGAAGATGGTTACGATGTTAAATTGTCCGGCTTTGGCAATTTTGTTCTCAGGAACAAAAAGCAACGGCCCGGGCGTAACCCTAAAACCGGTGAAGAGATCCCTATCTCGGCTCGTCGAGTAGTGACCTTCCGACCTGGCCAGAAACTTAAAGCGCGTGTAGAAGCCTATGCTGGAAATCAGCAACAATAACGAACTTCCCACGATACCTAACAAGCGGTACTTCACCATTGGCGAGGTCAGTGACCTGTGCTTGGTGAAGCCTCATGTATTACGTTATTGGGAGCAAGAGTTCCCAGACCTTGAGCCAGTAAAAAGGCGAGGTAATCGTCGATACTATCAGCGTCACGATGTCATGCTGATACGTCAAATCAGAAGCCTTTTGTATCAAGAGGGTTACACGATCGGCGGTGCGAGGCTGCATCTATCTGGCGATGCTGTCAAAGATGACAATACTCAGTCGCAGCAAATGATCAGACAGTTACGTTCTGAACTTGAAGACGTACTAAAAATCCTACGCACTAATTGATCTCCCTGATCAAACGGCGGACTAGCGCGGTTTTATTACAAATCTATTAAGACTGCGGGATTAATACCCCACGTAATAACCTGGGCGTTTTTTTTCTCATTTTCTCCACAAATAACCTGACGGTTACGTTAAGCTCAACGGCTCTGGCGGGGCGTGGCGCAGCCTGGTAGCGCACCACAATGGGGTTGTGGGGGTCGGAGGTTCGAATCCTCTCGCCCCGACCAGTATTCAGGAGTAGTAAATTCAGCCGACTACTGTGTTTAAGTCGGTGTCAATGGAGCCCAACATGCACGCAGATCAGCTGCGCATGGCTGTCGTCAGAATTGTAGAGTTACTGGATCAGGTTGAGATAGCCTCAATATTGAATCAGTATCGTGCAGCGAAAGGCGATCAGCGCATTACGGCAGGTGCCAGACTGCAGCACGCGGCTGCATTGTTGGTTCAGAATTTTCAGACCCTGAATGATTCTGAGAAGCAGATCACAAAAATTCTTCACCTTGATTCCTTAGGATCATCCTCGTACTGGCGTCAGTTGTTTGCAAGTGCGGGCGATCCCAAGCAGCATCAGGGTGAAATTGTTCGTCTTGCCAGTCGGGTGATGTTTGCGGGAAATCATCTTCCCGGGATGTTGCGCCTGGTCAGCCAGGTAAACGCTCCTCAGGAAGCCCCACAGCCGTCAGAGTCTGCCCATTTGCTTCCTCTGGAAGCTGGTGAGGGAAGACTTTGCATACGCCTTACCGATGCAGGTGAGCGAGCCTCAGATCCCGACAGGGTGGCACGCTCCATTGATGGTATCGACATGCTGTATTCGGCGTGCGCCAGTATTGCTAGAAAACCTGCGATTGATTTGCGTATTGATAATGTCATGTCAAAACGAAATCGCGACAGAGACATTCTGTTCACGGGTGAGCAAGACAGTGTCGCTGCAGTTTATGCTGTTATTGAATCAATACCTGAAGCGCTCAGCGCCATTGACACAGAGCAGGAAATTAATCTGGATGCGATTGTTCGTTCTCTTCCGGTTTTTCAGGACCTGAACACGCTGGCCTCTCTTGGTACTTTCTCTAAGCAAGATCTAAAAGATATCAGCGACACCATGCATCAAGGAGCGCTGCTAACTCTGGAAAGCGGTGTTATCCCGATTGATCCGTCGACGGTCGAGACACAGGCAGCTCGAGCACCAAAAACTGCTGTGCAACAGCCTAAAGCACCGCCAGTTGCAAAAGTAGCGACGGCTCGCGTGACTCCGATTACAGCGGCTTCCTCGGCTATTGCCCAAGATTCGAGTCCGGTGGCAGAAGTTCTTAGCACACCTGCGCCAGTGGAGCAGGATGAGCACTATGAGAATTATTTGAGAGAGCGAGAAGCGATGCTGAATCCTCAGCCTGTTTCAAGTCCTGCCGCTGAGGTTGCAAACGTTGCACAAGCTAGCGATGACACAGGTGATGCAGCGATTGATCAGAGTCGCAGAGATGCCGTAGACGACTTACTGAAGTCTCTGGGGCAATCCCGAGGTCATTAGAAGGGAGTTAGGCTGTCGTCTGCATATGGACGACATATCGAGCGCGATGCAAACGCATCTAAACCATCTTCATTCGTAAGTCACAAGGCTGATCCTAATTGATCAACCGATGAAGATGGCTCCCTGGGACGGGCTCGAACCGCCGACCCAATGATTAACAGTCATTTGCTCTACCAACTGAGCTACCAGGGAATCGGGACGAATGGTAATGGTCTTAAACGCTAACGTCAATCGGTTAGAGTGCAAAAATCGAGTCAATTTTCATCTTGGATGTACAATTACTTTCTGAAGTAACGTGTCGGAGAATAATGTCCACCGTATTTGACCTAAAAACAGGCTATAAACCGTCAGGACATCAACCTGAAGCCATAAATGGGTTGGTTTCTGGTATTGATGATGGATTGGCCTACCAGACGTTACTCGGTGTCACAGGTTCCGGTAAAACCTTCACCATCGCCAATATACTGCAAAGGCAGCAACGTCCTGCCATAGTTTTGGCACCCAACAAAACGTTAGCAGCGCAGTTGTACGGTGAGTTCAAAGAGTTTTTTCCGAACAATTCGGTTGAGTACTTTGTTTCGTATTACGACTACTACCAACCCGAAGCCTATGTACCCAGTAGCGATCTTTTTATAGAAAAAGATTCTTCGATAAATGAACACATCGAACAGATGCGTTTGTCGGCAACCAAAGCATTGTTTGAAAGGCGCGACACGATAATCGTCGCTACCGTATCGTCAATCTATGGATTGGGTGATCCTGAGCAGTACCATAAAATGGTTCTGCACCTGAAGCGCGGTGAGACGGTTAATCAGCGGGATCTGCTGCGCCGACTGGCAGAGCTTCAGTACAGCCGAAACGATATGGAATTGAAGCGTGGAACCTATCGTGTTAGAGGCGAAATCATTGATATCTATGCGGCGGACTCAGAACGCGAAGCGATACGAGTCGAACTGTTCGATGACGATATTGAATCACTGAGCTATTTTGATCCGCTTACCGGCGAGGTGCATCGGAAAGTGCCCAGGTTAACGGTGTATCCGAAAACACACTATGTCACTCCACGGCAGCGTTTACTGGATGCAACCGATCTCATCAAAGATGAATTGCGTGAGCGTCTTGAGCAATTAACAGCGGCCGGAAAGCTGGTGGAAGCGCAACGGTTGCAGCAGCGTACTCAATTTGATTTGGAGATGATTCACGAGCTGGGTTATTGCTCTGGCATCGAAAACTACTCGCGCTATTTGTCGGGCCGGAAACCCGGAGAGCCGCCACCTTGTCTGTTTGATTACCTACCCGAAGACAGCTTGCTTTTTATCGATGAAAGCCATGTCACGGTGCCCCAGCTCGGCGCTATGTACAAGGGCGATCGATCGCGAAAGGAAAATCTGGTGAATTACGGATTCCGACTGCCTTCCGCGTTGGATAATCGGCCGTTGAAGTTCGAGGAATTCGAATTATTGGCCCCACAAACGATATTTGTTTCAGCGACACCTGGAAACTACGAGCAGTCACATGCTGATCAGGTGGTAGAGCAGGTGGTCCGACCTACCGGCCTCATCGATCCAGAAGTTCAGGTGCGACCCGCCAAGACACAGGTAGACGACGTGTTATCTGAAATAAACGATCGGGTATCCCGTGACGAGCGGGTTCTGATAACGACCCTGACAAAACGTATGTCAGAAGATCTGACGGATTATTTGTCAGACCATGACGTCAAAGTGCGATATCTACACTCAGATGTCGATACCGTTGAACGAAGCGAGATAATTCGAGATCTTCGACTGGGGGTTTTTGATGTCGTTGTCGGAATCAATCTGCTCCGGGAAGGACTGGACATGCCCGAGGTCTCTCTTGTCGCCATTCTAGATGCCGATAAGGAAGGTTTTCTCCGATCAGATCGTTCGCTGATTCAGACAATAGGGCGAGCAGCTCGAAATCTGCACGGTAAGGCCATACTTTATGCAGATGTGGTTACCGGTTCCATGCAGCGAGCGATGGACGAAACAACTCGCCGCCGGGAAGTTCAGCTCCGTTATAACGAAGAAAACGGCATTACGCCCAAGGGTATCGATAAACCTGTTAACGATGTCATGGAGGCAGGTGGCGGGTCTGGTAAGGATAAACGTCGTGGTCGTAAGGATCGTCCGGAAAAAACACCGGCAGTCGAGGCACTTTCCGCGTCCGATGCTGCCAAACGCATGAAGAAGCTTGAAAAAGAGATGTACGAGTGTGCCCGCAATCTGGAATTCGAGCGCGCTGCCCAATTGAGGGACGAACTAGACCAAATTCGGGCATCTCTGTTCAAGCAGGGAGATGAGCCTGCAAAACCTTTGGGTGGTACGAAAAGCAAGAAAACGGTTGCCTAAAGCATCAGTGCGTGGCCGATGGAAAACTAATTTGCTGGCACGGAATACAACTCCATATCGCCAGTTACGTTAAAATGGTGCAATAAACGTCTTTTATATTTGAGGAAAGAGTTAATGTTAGAAACCTACCGACAACAGGTCGCTGAGCGTGAAGCTCAGGGCATCGTTCCTCAGCCACTAGATGCTCAGCAAACTGCTGATCTGATTGAGTTGCTGAAATCGCCACCTGCAGGTGAAGAAGACTTCTTACTGAATCTGCTCTCTGAGCGAATCCCTGCTGGGGTTGATGAAGCTGCGTACGTTAAAGCAGGTTTTCTGGCTGCGATCGCAAAAGGTGAGGCGACTTCTCCGTTGTTGACACCTGTGCGTGCTATCGAGCTTCTCGGCACCATGTTAGGGGGCTACAACATTCAGCCGCTAATCGCTGCTCTTGAAGACGCCAGCCTGGCTGACGCTGCGGTTCACGCGCTGTCCCATACGCTTTTGATGTTCGATGCTTTCCACGATGTTGAAGAAAAAGCAAAGTCAGGCAACGAAGCTGCCGCACGCGTTATGCAATCCTGGGCAGATGCCGACTGGTTTTTAGCCAAAGACGATGTGCCGGAAAAAATCACTGTCACTGTATTTAAAGTGCCTGGCGAAACCAACACTGACGATCTGTCACCAGCTGTTGATGCCTGGAGCCGTCCGGATATTCCATTGCACGCACTGGCGATGCTGAAGTTCGAACGCGAAGGTTTTACCGATAAGCCGCTCGCAACCATCGATGAGCTTCAAGAGAAAGGCTTCCCGGTTGCTTATGTTGGTGATGTTGTTGGTACAGGGTCATCGCGTAAATCTGCAACAAACTCCGTGTTGTGGCACATGGGTAATGATATTCCACACATTCCCAACCGACGCGATGGTGGTTTCGTTCTTGGCAGCAAGATCGCCCCTATTTTCTACAACACACTGGAAGATGCTGGCGCATTGCCCATCGAGTGCGATGTTAATGGCATGTCCATGGGTGATGTCATTGATATCTTCCCTAATGAACAAAAAATCACTCGCCACGGTACCGATGAAGTTTTAACAACGTTTGAATACGGGAACGATGTATTGCTTGATGAAGTGAGAGCAGGTGGTCGTATTCCTCTAATCATTGGCCGCGGTTTAACCGATCGGGCTCGAGAGTCTCTGGGTTTGGAATTCAGCACTGTGTTCCGTCGTCCAGGTGCCAGTGACACGAGTACCAAGGGTTATACATTGGCACAAAAAATTGTGGGCAAAGCCTGTGGTACAGATGGTGTACGTCCAGGACAATATTGCGAACCAAAGATGACGACAGTCGGATCGCAAGATACAACCGGTCCAATGACGCGAGACGAACTCAAAGATTTAGCGTGCTTAGGTTTCTCAGCAGATCTCGTCATGCAATCTTTCTGTCATACAGCGGCTTATCCGAAGCCGATCGATGTTGATACACATCACTCCTTGCCAGACTTTATGTCCACACGAGGCGGTGTTTCTTTGAATCCGGGCGATGGCATCATCCACTCTTGGCTAAACCGTATGTTGCTGCCTGATACTGTGGGTACTGGCGGCGATTCTCACACGCGCTTTCCAATGGGTATTTCTTTCCCAGCGGGTTCCGGTCTGGTCGCGTTTGCATCGGCGGTTGGTGTTATGCCACTGAACATGCCTGAGTCGGTTCTGGTTCGTTTTAAAGGGGAAATGCAACCTGGTATCACATTGCGTGATCTGGTAAATGCGATTCCTTATGCGGCCCTGAAAAGAGGCTTACTCACAGTTGAGAAAAAAGGTAAGAAGAACGTCTTCTCAGGTGCTTGCGTTGAAATTGAAGGCCTCAAAGACCTTAAGCTTGAGCAGGCCTTTGAGCTGGCTGATGCAACGGCAGAACGCTCTGCTGGTGGCTGTACGATCAAGTTGGACATTGAGCCACTTAAAGAATACATCACGTCCAACATTACACTGCTCAGATGGATGATCGATCAGGGTTATGACGATGCTCGTACCTTGGAGCGTCGTGCTCGCAAGATGGAAGAGTGGTTGGAAAATCCAACGCTTCTTGAAGCGGATAGCGATGCAGAATACGCAGAGATCATTGAAATCGATCTGAATGAAATTAAAGAGCCTCTGTTGGCTTGTCCGAATGATCCGGATGACGTTAAGCCATTGTCAGAAGTACAAGGCGAGAAAATCGACGAAGTGTTCATCGGTTCTTGCATGACTAACATCGGTCACTACCGTGCGGCAGGTAAGCTGATTCAGAAGTCCGGCGACTACGTTGATACGGTACTTTGGATCGCGCCTCCAACTCGAATGGATGAGCATCAGCTGAAGGAAGAAGGTTATTACAATATCTTCGGTGCAGCAGGTGCGCGTTTAGAGGTCCCGGGCTGCTCATTGTGTATGGGTAACCAAGCACGAGTGAAACCAGGTGCCACAGTGGTGTCTACGTCAACTCGAAACTTCCCGAATCGTTTGGGGCAAGGCGCGTTTGTTTACTTGAGTTCCGCAGAGCTTGCAGCAGTGGCTGCACTGTTGGGCAAGTTACCGACGGTCGAAGAGTATATGGAATATGTGAAGGACTTGGACGCTATGAGTGACGAAGTCTACCGCTACCTGAACTTCAACGAAATTGCAGAATTCCAGCAATCTGCTGATGATGCGAAAGTGAAGTTTAAGGATATTCCAGTATCTATCCAGATAGCCAGCTAAGCTGTTTGGTTGTTATAGATTGGGACGGTTCTTTTCTGAACCGTTCCAATGTCCTGCAGTCTTAGAGCGGGCAGGCGCTATAAGGCGAAAGCCTTACAGCGCTTAGTTTGATAGATAGGTCTGTGCGTTATCCAGATATTGCTTTCGGCTAAGAAACAGTTTGGGGCGGGTTCCGCCACACTGCCGCCAAAGCACCACCGATCGTAAGCCACCGAGCAATGCTGCTCTAATCGTTGACGCAAGCACGTTATCGTTAAGGTGTTCAGGGTCTCCGCTAACCATGATGCGCGGGGTTAGCTGGCTGATGCTGCTGCGATAAAGGTTGGCAAAATTACTGATCATTGCAGGATCATCAACCGCTGATTCCATAGACTGCGCACGGCTTATACCGATTCTTATCTGCTCGACCGTTGACTCGTCATTGAGTACGTTAGTACCCAGTTGAACCAGCGAAAGAAAATAGCGCGCAATGTCCAAGTCGCGGGATTCTGAATTTCCACCCAGCTGGCTGACCAATACACCCAGTCCGGTTTTAATATTCTGTGTGCTGCCGCCATAGGCATCGATGACGCGTTCTGTATTAAGCGTCAAGATTGAACGCAAAGTGCCGTTGAGTACTTCCGAATCGTACCGGCCTGTCGTTGCGATGGTTTTGCAGAGATGTACCGATTGAAAAATACCGGCCAGTGCAAGTGTCTGGTTTTCAGTGTTTGTTATTGAGCTCATACCAGAGAGTATAGGGTGTGCAGAATGCCTATTGCGGAAGATCACTAATGATAGCGCCACCTAAGCATTGCTCATTGTCGTAAAAAACGATGGATTGACCCGGTGTTGCGGCCCTGACCGGTTCATCAAACAAAATATCGAGGGTGCCGTCTTCCTTAACTGTAACGGTCACCTTCTGATCTTTCTGTCTGTAACGTACTTTTGCTGTACACGCGAACAGCTCCTGAGCCGCATCGCCGTACACCCAGTGCGGATCATGCGCATGTAAGTGTTGTCGGAAAAGGGTGGGGTGATTGTGGCCTTGTCCGACAATCAGTCGATTGTCATCGAGATCTTTGGCTAGTACATACCAAGGCGATTCGGTTGCATCTTTTTTCCCCCCGATGCCCAAACCTTGGCGTTGTCCGAGCGTATAAAACATCAGGCCGTTGTGGCGTCCCAATATCTTGCCGGTATCGGTCACAATCTCTCCGGGTTGGGCAGGAAGGTACTCTGCCAGGAAAGTGCTGAACTTGCGCTCTCCGATAAAGCAAATACCCGTACTATCTTTTTTACTATGAACGTGGAAGCCTGCGTCTTGCGCCATTTTACGAACCACAGGTTTTTCTATCGCGCCAACAGGAAACAGGCTAGGGCGCATCTGTTCTTGATTCAGTGTGTACAGAAAGTAGCTTTGGTCTTTGTTGGTGTCCAACCCGCGTAGCAACGAGATTTGGTCATTGTCTCCTCCAGAGCGAACGTAGTGCCCGGTGGCGATAGCGTCGGCACCGCGTGTGCGGGCATGATCCAGAAAAGCTTTAAATTTGATTTCTTTATTACACAGAATATCCGGGTTCGGTGTTCTGCCGGCGCTGTATTCACTCAGAAAGTGTTCGAATACGCGTTCCCAATATTCTTCGGCGAAATTGACAGTGGTTAATTCCATACCCAGTTTGCTAGCGACAGATGCGGCGTCCCGATAGTCTTGCCTCGCTGTGCAATGTTCATCGTCGTCTTCCCAGTTCTGCATAAAAATGCCGGAAACGGTATAGCCCTGCTGTTTTAAGAGCAGTGCTGCGACTGAAGAGTCCACACCACCGGACATGCCTACGATGACATGCATATCACCGACGTCGGATCGAAGCGGTGCAGCAACTGAGGTGAGAGGGCTTTGCATGATTTACAAATTGGTGATCAGTGCGTCTTGTCGACTGTGAGCTCGGCGTTTCACCTTCGGCGGCGTTGCTTGTCGGGCGAAAATGTCAGCATCCATCATTTCCAGAAACTGTTTGGACTGAGCCGACAGAAATTTTCCGCGTCTGACTACAGCGCCATATGTTCGGTTAGGGAAAAATTCATCAATGGGTTTGACCGATAAATTTTCAAATCCTCGAAGGCAGATACTGGTGACTATGCTGATCCCTGTGCCGATTTCAACATAACGCTTAATCACTTCCCACCCGCCGGCCTCAAGGGCGACCGTGTAGGGCACGTTGTGTTGCTTGAAAACAGTGTCAACGACGCTCCAGGTACTTAAGTGTCTGGGAGGAAGAATCAATCCGTAGGGGCTAATATCCTCTAGAGTGATGTGCGATTTATTCTCCAGCGGGTGACCCTTGCACATGATCAGCGCTGGTTTGTAAGTATAGATCGGGTGATACACCATGTCGTCTGGGACATCGATCATCGAGCCTACTGCGAAATCCACTTCGTCAGCACGTAGTAGGGCCAGCCCGTCATGCCCAGTGACGTTGTGGAGACGCACATCAATTTGGCTGAATTCATCGGAGAACGATTTGATAATATCCGGAAGGATGTAAAGCAGAGTGGCTTCTCCGGATGCAATATCCAGTGGTCCGGAGTGGACTTCGTCCAGGCGAGCAGAAAAACTCTCCGATAGTCGTGAAAACCCGTCAACCAAGGGCTGAGCCATTTCAAGGAGTAGCTCACCGGCGGGTGTCAGCTTTATTTTTGGACCACAGCGCTCGAACAACAATTTACCCAGATCTTTCTCTAAGGCCTGTATTTGCAGAGACACGGTTGGCTGGCTGAGTTTCAGGCGTAGGGCCGCCTTAGAAACGCTACCGGTTTGTGCCGCATGGCAAAATGCACGCAATTGCCGATGCTGATTGAGATTGGGTGCTTCAGAAAAAGACATTGAAGTTGATTATTAGGTAATTCAATAATGAATAATCTAACTATTGTATTCGAAAGGGATGAATTGAGATAGTGCATCCCAGCACTAATGGTGTGCCAATCTGGTGGTTAATGGTGGTGGATAGTATTCGGGAACCAGCACTTTGTTTGGATGAATCAACGCGTTAAACTGGGGGCACCTTAGTTTGCTAACTCAAAGACATGCTTGGTCTTCTCCGCGATTGGGTTCTAGACCCGGTTGCTTTGTTATTCGTTGCCTCCTTATTGGTCATCTTGATACTGGTGATCGCCGGGAGTCGTCGTCGCTCGCGCCGTTCGAGGGGAGGGCGTTCCAGTAAACGTCGATTCCTGACGTTCCCCTTGTTTTTACTGATTGTTTGTTGGGCACTACTTTTCGAAATAGCCACGGCCCCCGTCTTTGTAAATCCTCTGGTTAATCAAATTGAGCAACTTCACGCAAGGGATCAAGCGTGTGAATCAGGAAGCCATGTGGTGTTGCTCAGTGGCGGCGTTAATTCCTACGCCCGATCAAACGAAAATTTTGAGCGCATGTCTCATGCGACTTTCGTTCGCGCTTCCGAAGCGTACCGAATCACTCAGAACGAACCTGATGCGACATTGATTGTATCGGGTGGCGTTCTCTACAGAATTCCAGAAGCTGAAGTGATTGGCAGCTACCTTCGCTCTCTGAGTGTTCCTGAAGAAAGCTTGATACTTGAAGGGGAATCTCGAAACACGTATGAAAACGCGGTGAACGTTGCCGAGATTCTAAAAGATGCTGATGTCGAAGGACCGGTCAGGATAATCAGCTCAGCGCTTCATATGCATCGGGCGATAAGTAGTTTCGAGTTGGCTCTAGCAGATACGGACATAACTTTGTGTCCGGTGAGTGTTGATTATCAGGGGCTGCGCGCGCTGCAGATATACGGCTGGGTGCCGCAGAGAACGGCACTGGTCAAATTTGATCTGCTGATTCATGAGCTTGTTGCGTTACTGGTGTATCGCATAAAGGGGTGGATTTAACCCCAACAAGCCCGATACTGAGTGCCGTGCGAGTACTTATACTTTGTAGTATTCCAAATACCAATCGACAAATTTACCGATACCTTCTTCCACGCTGGTGTCAGGCTTGTAGTCAACGTCTCGAATCAGATCGGATACATCCGCGTAGGTATCAGGTACATCGCCGGCCTGCAAAGGCAGCAGGTTTTTCTCGGCCGTCTTGTTTAGACAACTTTCCAGCGTGCTGATGTAATGCTCGAGATCGACCGGGCTATTGTTGCCAATGTTGTATATGCGGAAAGGAGCTGAGCTTGTCGCCGGGTCAGGTTTATCGCTGTTCCAGTCTGCATTAGGTGTGGCTGGATTATCGAGGGTTCTGATAACGCCTTCAACGATATCCTCAATAAACGTAAAATCTCGCTTGTGTTTGCCGTAGTTAAAGACGTCAATCGGCTTACCGGCAAGAATATTTTTAGTAAAGAGAAACAGCGCCATGTCCGGGCGACCCCAAGGACCATACACAGTAAAAAAGCGTAGGCCTGTAGTGGGTAAATTGAACAGATGGCTGTATGTATGTGCCATCAGTTCATTAGCTTTTTTGCTCGCCGCATATAAGCTCACCGGATGGTCAACAGATTCGTGAATACTAAACGGCATATTAGTGTGATTGCCGTAAACCGAGCTGCTTGATGCATAAACCAGATGTTCTACACCGGTATGTCTGCAGTTTTCCAGGATATTGGTGAATCCAATGATATTGGCATCAATGTAGGCGTGTGGATTTTCCAGTGAATAACGAACACCTGCCTGTGCTGCCAGATTAACCACGCGTGCCGGTTGATGCTTCTTGAATGTGCTTTCTATGAGGTCGCGATCTTCCAGGTTACCGCGAACTTCGGTAAACCCATCATGCGCCTTGACTCTTTCCAGGCGTGCCAGCTTGAGATTAACGTCGTAATAATCGTTGACATTATCGATACCAATGACTTCATCGCCACGCTCTAATAATTTGAGCGCTAGGGTGGAGCCAATAAATCCGGCTGTGCCGGTAATCAGGATTTTCATGGGATTATCAATAATGGATAGTTATAGTCGGGCGTCTACTGAGTCTTTCGGGAGTATGCTTTTTATATCGTAAAGAACACTGTCTGTCGTACCGAATTCGCGAATGGCATCCGCTCCTAAAGAGATAAATTCTTCATGAGCGACGGCGAGAATAATAGCATCGTAGTGTTTCTTCTCCGGAGCATTAATCGGGACAATGCTGTATTCACGCTCTGCTTCTTCTTTATCAACCCAGGGGTCATAGATGTCGACATTGGCGTGGTAGTTTGTCAGCTCCGCCACAATATCGACGACTCGGGTATTACGTAGGTCAGGACAATTCTCTTTAAAGGCCAGACCAAGAATTAATATGTTGGCACCGACAACATGTACTCGCCTGCGTGTGAGCATTTTGATCACTTGCTCGGCGACGAAGGCACCCATTCCATCATTAATCTGGCGGCCTGAAAGAATAACCTGTGGGTAGTAGCCAATTTCCTGAGCCTTGTGCGTGAGGTAGTAAGGGTCCACGCTAATGCAATGACCACCTACCAAACCGGGGCGGAAGTTCAGGAAGTTCCATTTTGTTCCAGCTGCCTCCAACACTTCAAGAGTGTCAATTCCCAGCTTGTCGAAAATCAATGCCAGCTCGTTTATTAATGCGATATTCAAATCGCGCTGCGTGTTTTCGATTACCTTGGCAGCTTCTGCCACCTTGATCGAGCTGGCCAGGTGTGTGCCTGCGGTAATGATTCGACGGTAGAGCGCATCAACAGCTTGGCCCACCTCAGGTGTCGAACCGGCTGTTACCTTCATAATGGTGCTGACACGATGTTCTTTATCACCGGGATTGATACGTTCCGGGCTGTAACCTGCGAAAAAATCCTGATTGAAAGTCAACCCTGACTCTTTTTCGAGAATGGGAATACACACTTCCTCGGTGGCGCCCGGATATACAGTGGATTCGTAAATAACCACAGTGTCTGCGCTCATCACTTTACCAATGGTTTCACTGGCTTTTATTAGCGGCGTGAGATCCGGCTGTTTGTGCTTGTTGATCGGCGTTGGGACGGTAACGATGAACACCTTGCATGTTGACAAGTCAGCTGGATTACTTGTGTAGCTTAGCTGCGCAGCCTCGGCCATTTCTTCCTTGGAAACCTCAAGCGTTCTGTCGTGGCCTGACTGAAGCTCTTCAATTCTTTCGGCATGGATGTCAAAACCGATGGTTGGGCTTGATTTTCCGAATTCAACAGCCAGGGGGAGGCCAACGTAGCCTAGCCCAATAACTGCGATTTTATCGTTTGCTTCAATCGTGAACATTAAGGTAATGAAGTCCGTAAGTTAATCAGTCTCGACGAGTCGAACCTTAGTCAGTTAGCCGGAAAGTATAAACAACTCGCTATGAATTGGCGCGATGACCAACACATTCGTTTGCTTGTTCTACTTTCTTCAATTGCACTTGTCTCATCAAATGAATGAGTTGCTAATCCCACTAACAAGATCTCTCAGTTCCGGTGTCGGCCGACATGGAAGAAAGCTGCGGGAAAGGTCGTAGAACAGCGAGCTGATTCTCAGATATGTCTGATCCATGAAACCTGTGCCATCAAAGAAACGGTAACGTGGAATTGTTTTCTGTTTAACACGTTAAATGAGTTTTCTTATTGCCTGACACCAATAAAAGCACCTTTGGCTTCGCTTCGTCTAATTTCAGCAGCCGTTGGCTTGAATTCACTTTCCGGAGCATCTCTTAAAACCTGCCGAGCTTGTTCCATATTACGCTGATTGGCTTTTTTATCTATCACTAGAAAGAAACCGATAGTGGTGAAAATGACCACACTTGCGGTGCAAACCCAAAGAATTTTCTTAAGCGGGCTGCGTTTTTTAAGACGATCGTCGATTTTGCTCTCGTCTCTGGATAACGTATCGATGTCAAGGTTATTAGTATCAACGCGACTTTTTTTACCCGACGCCGAACCGCTTATATTGAGTGTCGCATCCGGCCGAGGGGCTTCAGGTGGCATGTTCTCAAAGGGTAGCCTGCCATGTAACTTATGGAAATCTCTAAGCTGATTAAACGATTTAGTCAGCTCGATAAACTGTTTTTGCGCGTGATCACGCTCTCTCGGGCGATCGGCATACTTATCCGGGTGCCAAATATGCACCAGCTTGCGGTACTGGTTCCTCGCCAGTTTCCAGTCCGCTTCGCTGTTAAGTTTTAGCAGTGCATAGTCTGCCTTGAAACCTTCTTGCTTGTTTCCGTTTTCGCTCATGGGATCAATCTTACTGTCCGTTAACACTACCAACTGGTGGGAATCTGGCGGTCTGACGTTATCCAATCGTCATCAGAACCCGGCCAAATCGCTCAGTTACACCTTCGTCGTAGGTATTTAGCGGCAGCTTTGAGCATAAAAATTGCCCCTCTATGTTCACGTTAGCGTTATATCAAGAGTTTTGGTATCCGGCCGCTAGCTGTGATCAGACCGAACCGTTGATTCGACTCCCGTAGTTGATGTGACGTGTTTCGAATTGTGAGCCATAAGAATGTCTTGGAGGCATATAGCTCGATGAACTTACTGCGTATTTTTACAATAATGCTTGCATGCACGCTAACAGCGTGTGGCAGTACGCGTGGTCCTTTGAGTGAGGATGACCGCCCGCCGGAAATCACTCGAAGTGCATCGCCACAGTTTCGATTGGGTACCGGAGACATCATTAGTGTCAGTGTTTGGAAAAACCCTGATCTTTCCGCCCGTGTACCGGTAAGGCCTGATGGGTATGTCTCGCTGCCTTTGGTAGGTGAGGTGTTGGCAGGTGGTAGAACGCCGATGGAAATTGCCAAAGACACTGAACGAAAACTCACTCAGTATATGCGCACGCCAAAAGTCTCCGTCATCATTGAAGAGATACCGAGCGCTGAATTTCAAAACAGGGTGCGAGTCGTGGGCGGCGTTGCCGAACCAAAATCGATATCGCATAGAGATGGCATGACGATCATTGATCTAGTGCTTGAAGCTGGAGGAGTCAATGAATTTGCTTCTCCAAACTCTGCGAAGTTATATCGAACCATCGACGGGATTGCTCGAGTTTATGAGGTCTACCTCGTCGATATATTGTCAAAAGGAATGCTTGACACTAATTACCCGCTTGTACCTGGTGATGTCATCACAATTCCCGAACGTCGATTCTGATTGAAGCATTTCTTCAGAATTTCTCCACGAATTGTTTAGATAGCTAGATAAAGTCACACAGTCTATGAGTAATATAACGCTAGACGAGATGTTGCCACTACTGAGGCGTGAAGCCTTCGCACGTAGTGGCACTCTGTTGGCCATTTTTGTCGGTATAAGCCTGTTGTTTATGGCTGTGGGATTTACCTGGCAGAAAAAATATACGTCGTCCGTGCAGCTGTATGTGGATGATCGTAATTTGGTGGAACCCTTAATTGGTACCGCGACCACAGCTAACCGCGACAAAGCTAAACTTGCCAAGCAAGAGCTTTTTGCGCTCGATATCATCGATCAGGTGCTCGACCAAATTGGTTTTGCCAATGCGTCGACAACAGCCATTGACCGCGAAGAGTTGCGGGAAGAATTGATCAATAAAACGCAAGTTTCTAACAGAAATAATCAATTGTTAGAAATCGCTTATTGGAATTCTGATCCTGAGATAGCTTTTCAGACAACGAAGCTGTTTGCTGATTTGTTCTTGAAAAAGACCATGGTGTCTACGAACGAAGAGACGACTGAGGCGTTCGAGTTTATTATCGATCAAGTAGAAACATACAGAAGTAAACTGGAAGATTCCGAACGTAGACTGGAGACTTTTCGAAATCAGAATCCGGGCATCACGAGCTTAGCCGAAGGCAAAGTAAGCACGCGGATCTTAGAGCTTCAACGAGACTATGAAGAAACGTCATTGTTTTTTGCGGAGCGTGATCAAACACGAAAGACCTTGCAAGCGGAACTTGCTAGTGAATCCGCGACGATAGAGCGGGATTTTCAGATGTCCCAGACTCGTGACCAGATTACGACGTTGCAGGCTGAGATCGATCTGCTGAGTCTTTCCTATACCGATGACTACCCGGATATTATTCGTTTGCGTCAACAAATCGAAGATGTCAAAGTTCAGGCCGCTGCCAGAGCGCGCCGCGTCAGTGAACAGGGCAGAGGGCAAGCGAACTTTAACGTTGGTTCGACAACCTACTCAGCATCTGCCAATTTAAGCCCTGTTTATCAACAGTTACGCAGTGACCTAGCGCGAGCTGCTGCTGAAGCCGATGCGCTTCAATCCCGTTTGCGTCAGATAAAAGTGCTCATGAACAATGAGATTGCCCGCTCGGAAACAACGGCAACAGTAGAAAGAACGTTGAATGAGCTGACGCGTGACTACACGGTCAATAAAGATTTTTATGAAACGTTGTTGAAAAAGCAGGAAAGCGCTCGGATAACCATGACGCTGGGCAATGAACAACAGGGTGTGTTGTATCGAATTGCTCAGGATGCCAACTTTCCTGCCAGACCCAACGGAATGCGGTTTGTGCATTTGGTGCTGTTCGGCCTGATCATGGCAAGCGCTTTACCGTTTGTGTACCTCATGATGTTCCTGAAGCTTGATCCACGGATTCGAACCGGTTCGGCAGTGACAGATTTATTGGAGCTGCCACTACTTACCATCGTGCCGCATATGAAATCGCCAAAGGAAAATGTGCCGTTTTTCCGCAGGCCGTTTGCGATCTTTGCCACGATAGCGGTTGTTTGTGGATTGTACGTTGTCGTGTTTCTGTTGAAGTTAGCCTTCGAAGCGATGGGCGGTGGAGGGATCGCACCATGAATCAGCAATCAAAGGTTGCCAACTTAAAATCTATGATGGGCCAAAAAGGCGTCAAATCGGTTAGGCGTGAGCTTAAAGAGGGCCAGTCAATGGTCCCAAGCCAGAAAAAGCAGCAAGGCAGCACGCAGCTTCGGGCCGCTAATGATTCAGTCAGTTTGGCAGATAGAGCGAGAGCTGATATCGCCAACATGGCTGATGAGAGGCTCTTTAGTGATCGGCAATTGGATTTACTGGGTATCGTTCATCCGCGATCTAAGAATCGGGCAATGGTTGATGCGATGCGACAGCTGCGCACCAAACTCTACAGCCTTAAGCCTGAAGGTAATTTCAGCGTTCTTATTAGCTCGGTTGTACCTGAAGGGGGCGGCAGTTTCCTAGGGTTGAACCTGGCGGCTACCATCGCATTTGATAAAGCGAGAACGGCAATGTTGGTTGAAGCTAACTTGCACACACCCATTTTGCATAAGCTGATGAAGCTGATCGGTCGCGAGAATTCGGCAGGCTTGCTGGAGTACCTTGAACGCCCTGAATTAGGTGTGGAACACATTGTTAATCCAAGTGGTATTCCCCGGATGAGATGTGTACCTATTGGTAGCCATCAGGAAATCAGTGCTGAGCATTTCACGAGTGCCCGTTATAAGCAGTTCATGCTGGATATAACCGAGCGCTACGACAATCGTTTTGTCATTGTGGATGGTCCATCCATGACGACGTCAGCGGATGCCAGAATTCTATCCGAAATCTGTGACTTTACCGTATTGGTTGTACCTTACGGCGGAGTGACTCCGGGTACTCTGGATTCAGTAATTGATGAGATCGATGAACGCAGGCTTGCTGGCATCGTCATTAACAACCAGCCGGTCTGAGTCTCCCATGATTACTCAAGTCCAATGGCGAGGTAGTCTCTTGAATACTGCAAACAAGATCAAAGTCCCTTTGATTGTGGCGACACTCGTTGCTACGTCAATCGGAAATGTTCAAGCCTTGGAGATGGGTTTCGAAGGAGTGCTGTCTTATGAACTCAGACAGAATACAGATGATATCAACCCGGATGATGAAATTGGCAATGCTGATAGTGAATTCGCAAACGGTTTACTTGCTGTTTTTGGAGAGCAGAGAGGCGTTAAGCTCAATGCTGGTTTCTCAGCAGAAATTGAAACTGAACGAGATTTAAGCGATGACGGTAATGCGGCTGTAAATACCGAAACTCGTTTTATTGGCGCTGCTGACTACGCGGTAACACCGCGTACGTTACGTTGGTATTTTGGCGACTTGTTAACCGGCGTTAGAAACGACGATACGGTGAGACTCGCTGATGATCTTGATCAGGATTCCAGAAACATTTTTATTACAGGACCCAGCTACCAATCGGTGGTGCAGGGGTTTAGTACGACTGAGGCACGATTATTTTTCGTCCATCAAATGGAAGATGATGAGGAAATCGAAGCTTTATATAACTTTCGAGCTAGCTATCAACGCGACACCACCGTTGGCAGTTTCTATGGCGTAGAGTTTAACGACATATTCACGTCTGTTCCTGAAGACATTAACCAGGATCTTGGTTTTGTGGGTGAAGAAGATGGTGATTTCAATCGTGCATCGATAACTGCCTTTACCAATCGCGCGAGTCAGTTTTCCGAGCTCTACGGAGAAATTGGTGTTACTCAATACGATACTGATGATGAGTCTTTAAATGGATTAACAGCTGAGGTTCGATCAACACGTTTTCTGGGGCCTCGCACAACTTTCACGGCAAGCTTATCCCACTCACTGAACGATCAAGCGCTCAATACGGTTGAAGCATTGATTCAAGGCGGTGGTGATGATGCCGGTTTGCAACCAGAGGTAGATGGCATCTTTGAGGAGAGCCGTCTTGATATTGCGTATTCATTTGATCGACCGACATCGGAGTTTGAATTTGGTCTTGGTATCGCCCAGCTAAATTATCGTTTGCTGACCGGAAGTGCCGGAGACAATATTGAAATCGACGGTGAAGATCGAAATCTAGGTACGGTGATCGCCTCTTATGCAAAAACACATTCAGCACGATTAACCGGTGTGTACACGGCGGAATACGAAAGAGAAGAATTTATTAATCGTACCGATGAATCGGATGCCTTTCTGTTGACAGCGAATTTTAATTATCGTCTGACACGCAGTTTTGTATTGGAATTTTCGTTGGAATTTGATGCTGCCGAGGGTCTGAACACACGCGGTAATGCGGATAACCCTGTGCAGATCGAGATTGATGAAACTGAATCTCGTGCCATATTGGGTGTTCGCTGGGCACCACCTACGCGGGCTTCTCGTGAGCTGACGGTGCAACTCAATTCCTTACTGGACTAACACTCTTTACATCTTTTTCTTTGTTGTGAGGTTTGTCTCGGATTAAGCGTTGTTCATCTCGCAGATGGTCAACTAATTGCGTCGGATTCCTAAACAGGATTCCATGAACAGCGGCTACGGGCCACAACGATTGAAGGTAGATTGGCAATGGAAGGTCCAATAAACGATCCCCTAGAAAGCGCCGGTGTAAATCCAGACTCGAATGCGGAAATCGCAAAAGATGATCATTCGGATAAGTGGTGTCGAATGGATGATCAACGCATATTATTTGCCGTGGATTGCGAGTTCCCAGGCCAAGGCGGTGCTGAAGCGCAAGCGTTGAAGCTAGCCATGGAAATGCGCGATAGAGGTGCGCATGTTGAGTTTGTAACCCCTAGAATTCATGAGCGGCAACCGCTTGAAGAGACCTTTCACGGATTCACGATACGTCGAATCGACTATCCCCATATTCGTTGGGTGGGCTCATTGGTATTAATGGCCTACTTTGCACGTTACCTGAAAAGGGAAGCGGCAAATTTTGATGCCCTACACGTACATATCACCCACCTGATGGCTGCCACAGCAGGGCTTGTTAGAAAACAAACAGGGCTATCAGTGACCACTAAGATTTCTGGTTTCTACGAATTTGAAGGTGGCGTTCTAGACCAGACGAAAAAATTTAAACCTCTTAACTATCTGCTTCGATATGGTTTGAAGAAGGTCGATTTTGTGCAAACAATCAGCGAGCAAACGCGTGAAAAACTGCTTGCGGCAGATTTCCGAAACGATCAGATCCGATTTATTCCTAATGGAATAGATACCGGTGATAAACCTCATCTTCGTCATATTGAAGGGACGGTTGTTATTGGATATTGCGGCAGATTGAGAGAAGTTAAAGGTGTCCATATTCTTCTTGATGCGCTTGCAAAGGCACGTCAGCGCCGGCCTGATTTAGATGTCAAAGTTGTCATCGCTGGCAGTGGTACCAGCGGGGACGACCTGCGAGCGCAGGCGGAATCGCTGGGTATAACAGAGCACGTGGAATGGTTGGGTTTAATCGAAGATACACAGGCGTTTTTACGAACACTGGACATCTATGTACAACCCTCATTTGCCGAAGGCCTGCCTAATTCTGTTATGGAGGCAATGGTCGAGCAGCTTCCAGTGATTGCCACTGACATTGGTGGTAACAATGACCTTATAGATCACGAAAAATCCGGTTTATTGTTTCCTGCCGGTGACTCGGACACGCTAGTCGATTGCCTGTTCAAAATGATTGATGACAGGTCAGAGCGTCAAGAGATGGCAAAAAAAGGCCGTTCTTTTATTGAAGAACGTTACGACATTAAACAGGTTGTTAATCAGTTATCGGAGCTTTATCGTGTCTAAGATAGAAGACGTTATCGTCACCATATCGATCGATACGGAATGTGATCACGATGTGAATTGGGTGAGATCCAAACCATTGGCGTTTGAATCGATCACCGAAGGTGTGCCGAATCGCCTACAACCGGCTTTTGATGAAGTGGGTGCTGTTCCAACCTACCTATTAACGGTTGAGGTCATGGAAGATGCGGATAGCGTCACCGCGTTACAGAATCTGCAAGGTGATTTCGAGTATGGCACTCATCTTCATGCCGCTTTCATCGAACCCGAGAAGAAATTTTACGATTATGCAGGTGTTGACAGTCCTGATTTTCAATGTAGCTATGCGCCCGATGTCGAGTACAAAAAGCTAGAGAATCTCACCACTCTGTTTACTGAAAAATTCGGATATAAACCCACTAGCTTTAGAGCAGGCCGATATGGCGCCTCAGCAGATTCCATTAATAGTCTTGAGCGTTTGGGCTACAAGGTTGATACGAGCGTAACGCCGCATATTCGCTGGACAGAGCCTAATGCTGTTGTTGATTTTAGAAAAGCCCCTGAGCAGCCATACTTTCCAGCTGCTGGCAAAATTGCGCAGGCGGGTGCCTACACTGGAGGTCGCATTCTGGAAGCGCCGGTAACGGTTAAACCAAGATTGTTCCGTGACCCACGGTGGTTTCGTCCGTGGTTCGCAAGTGTTGATCAAATGAAGGAAATCTTCAGATATCAACTCAATAAACATGCGCATCGTTCTGTTCTTTCGATCAACATGATGTTCCATTCTATGGAGATCATCGAAAAAGCATCACCGTACCCACAGACACCGGATGATGTAAAACGCTTTATCGATGATATGCAAAACGGGCTGCGTTGGTGTGGCGAGGAGGGCGCTCGCTTCGCTGGACTGTCCGATTTGCAAGATGCTTTTCAGGCTGAGCATTTAAAGAAACGTGCTGCTTAGAACCTCATGCTAGGCCACCTGCGCAACTATGTTTCAGCCGGACTGATCTCAGGTCTGGTGGGACTGTTTAGTTTTCCGTTATTGACTCGGAACCTAAGCGTTGCTGAGTACGGAATCGTAGGTTTGATCACGTCTAGCTTGGCGTTGATGGTCGCGTTGGGAAAGCTGGGTGTTCAACACGCAGTTATTCGGTTTTTTGCTCAGGTTAAAAACTTCAACATCGATTACACCATGGATCAGCTGAACAGCACCGTGAGTGTAGTGTTTTTTCTGTTTGCATCAATAACGACAATGATCTGGTTGGCGGGTGGAATTTATGTTCTGCCGCAGGTCATGCAGTTCGAGAATTTGTCAGCTCTATTCATTATGGCCTCGGTGGTTGTGTTTATTCGATTGCTGGGTAGTTCTGCAATGAACTTACTACGCGCACAGCAGCGCAGTGGTAATGTCGCCATTTCTGAAAGCATATCGCGTTGCCTTCATCTCGTTTTCGTGATTCTTTTGCTCAGCTTTTCTGTATTGAGTCCATGGACAATTATCCTGTGTTTGGCGATTGCAGAGTTTGCTGCTGTCGGATACGCCTTTTACTGTTATGCCCCTCATTTTAGATTCAGCGCCAGTAACGTCTCAGGTGGACTAGCGAAAGCTCTTTTGTTTTATGGGCTTCCTTTAATGATATTGGAATCTCTAGAATTAGTGCTGCGTCTAAGCGATCGCTACATGATCGAATCGATGATCGGTCCAAGTGCATTAGGGCAATACTCGGCTTCTTATAATTTCTCTGGTTACATCGACATGATTATTATCGTTGCGATGGTTCAGGCGTTAAAACCTGCCTATATGCAAATGTGGGAATCAGACGGCCGGGAAAAAACGCAGGCTTTCTTGTCGAAAGTTTTTAGAGTATTTCTGACCGCGGGTATCCCTTTTATTACGATGTTTGCCGTTACAGCACCGCATCTGTTGAGTTTTTTAGCCGGCGAAAAATACGCACCTGGCACCGTCATCATTCCCTATCTCGCGCTTAGTTATCTGTTGCAGGGGTCTATGCATATCATGACCGCTGGCCTTTATATTTTTAAAGATACGAAGGTTTTGGTCATCTGGAGCAGCATCGCTACCGTTCTTAATCTTGTGCTCAATTTTATATGCATACCGAAATTCGGTATCACCGGTGCTGCTGTTGTCACACTTATATCTTTTAGTATTTTTACCGCAGGTGTTTCGATATCTGCATTCCGATACGTCGAGTTTTCTTTTGAGCTTCGAACACCGCTAATTATTTCTGTTGCAAGTGCGCTTGTGTTTGTCGTGTTGAATCCTATGGACTTCGGTGGTGATGCTGTCGATTTCTTTGTTAAAGGCTTCCTCGGTACGACTCTATTACTGCTGGCAATGTGGTTTGTTGAAGAGGAAGTTCGGCTCTGGGCCTCTGTACGGTTCAGTCGTTTCTTTCGTAAAGAGGCTAAATCCTGATGACGTTTTTAGAGCGTATCTATCTGGTCAGTGCTGTAATGGGGTTTTACCAATGAGTGTTGTACTGATGTACCACTCCCTCTATCGGGGAGAAGACACAACTGACATTGATGCTGAAGACCTTCCGTATGCGGTGTCAGAATCCAACTTTATTGAGCAAATCGATCGGATTGCTAAACACCGCAGTGGATTGTTTTCTGAAAATGAGACTGCTGATATTGTCATTACGTTCGATGATGGACATCGAAGCAATCTTGATATTGCTGTGCCGTTATTAGTTGAGCGTGGACTAACTGCTTATTTTTTTATAACCACAGGTTTCACTGATTCGCGTCCCGGTTTCATGTCTTCTGAAGAAATAACCTCCCTATCAAGCGTGCCGGGCATGGTGGTTGGTAGTCATGGTGTTACACATCGTTTCTTCAATGATATGTCTGAGAATGAGGCGATAGCGGAGCTTGTAGAGAGTAAACAAGCGTTAGAAAAGTTGACGAATCACCCCTGCGAGTCAATGTCGTTTCCAGGTGGCCGATATAACCAGAAGATATTACGTTTAATGAAATCTTCAGGTTACTCCCAATGGTTTGGTTCAGATATCGGCATGGTTGATCCATCGGAATGTTTTGTTAAACATCCGATTGCCGAAACGCCTTGCCATCGGATTTTACCCATGTCTGGTACCCGACCTATCAATCGGGTTGCTATCCGTCGAAATACACAGTTGGATGAGTTTGAGCGAATGATAAGCCCGGATCGTCATTACTACCGATCTCAGGTTCGAAAGAGCCAGGCAAAAAAAGTGTTGCAGAAAACGTTGGGTAACCGGCTTTATTATGGCCTCTACAAATCCGTTTCCGCACGCTAGGCCTGGCCGCAGGCAAAGCCGTCTAGCGGCTTCTGATTCGGAAAAACGGGGATCTCGGTCGCCCGGGCGTGGTCGAGCGCGTCAAAAATCCAAGGCTGCAAACGCAAGTTCAATTGAGGAAACGGGTAAATTTTCCGGTTGGCCGACGTTAGAAGAGCTAAAACCGGTTTTACTTTTTCTGTTGCTGCCCGGGTTGGTTGCAATGGGTGTCATTCTTGGCGGTGGTTTACCTAAGCCTGTTCTGTACTTATCTGGATTAGTGATAGGGCTGGTAGTGGCCTTTAGCACGTTGAAGACCGTTGAAATTACGGTCGCGTGTATCATTTTGTACCTGCCCTTTGCAAAGTCCTATGTCATACCGGTGCTACCGGGACTCAACGGTACGAACATGCTTATCATGTTGGGGCTTGGCACCGCGTTTTTGCGAGCCTCTCGCGAGAAAGAGAAATTTGTCAGCTGGCCCCCAGGCAGTCAATACGTTATTGCGTTCGGAATGTATACGGCGCTTTCAGCTTTTACGATCGTCATGCAACCTGGCGGTAGTTCTGTTCTTAAAGCTGAAATATTGAGTTACAAATCCTGGCTTGATCAGTTCATCATCTATCTGATTTTGGCCGCTTGTATTCGCGATAAAGCGGGTGCCAAGCGTGCCTTGGTTTATATGATGATCGGTTCTATGGCCGTGGTGATTCATACCATTCCTGAAATGCTCGATAAAATGGGGCGTTCGTCCATTGAGAAAAGTCGCCTGCTCGGACCACAAATTCAAGCGAACAACTTTGGAGGTTTCCTCGCCTATACACTGTTACCGCTGTTAGCGTTTTTCATGGTTTTCATCAAAGACGTACGTGCGTGGTTGTTGACGCCGTATTTTCTTCTTGCGATAAAAATCCTTATTACGACGTTCTCTCGCGGTGCCTATGTCGCGATAGCCGCTGGCGGCCTGTTGGCAGGCTATTACCGGGGTAAGGCCTTTCTGATTTCGATTGGTGCTTTGGCCATCATATTTGTCATGGTTTTTCCACAAATTATTCCTGATTCAATCACGGCCAGGATGGGTAATCTCGTGGGAGGTGAGGCTGCAACCATGTCAGCCCCCGAAGAAGAGAATCTGGATAAAAGCTCCTCCACGCGAATCGATATGTGGAAAGGAGCCATGAGAATGATGGCGGAGAGCCCGCTTCTGGGTAAGGGGTTTAAGAGTTTTCCACTACTGAAAGATCAATACGTCGACGGTGAACACGAGGAGGATGATCCTCACAGCATGTATATGTACCTGGGATCTCAAATGGGGGTGCCAGCGTTACTGCTGTTTATTTTTCTGATTTTTCACATGTTCAAGTTGGGGCGATTCCACTCCCGCAATAAACATGATCAATTCATTCGCGCGGCCGGTATTGGCGGTGCGGCAGCAGCCGTCTGCTATGGAGTCGTTTGCATTTTCGGTTCGAGAGCGGTCGCTCTCAATTTTACGATCTACTTCTGGACTTATATTCTTATTTTGCAAGTGCTTCGAAAGGCTGTCGATGAGGGAGAGACACCCGTTGGGAATGTGACCGGTAAGCGCAAGCGGGGTAAGCCACGTGGCGCTTTGCCACTTACTCAACAAACAGAAGATGTGGCAGTAGCTGAGGCTCCTCCGGTGACTCAGCGTATAGAAACGACCCGAAAGGATCGCATGGCTGCCGGACGTCGCCTGCCCAAAAGAGGTGCAGCAGCGCATCAAGCACAAGAAGCTGCGAAAGCCGAGCTGGAAGCCCTGCGCCGTGCGCAAACAGCAGAGCGCATGAGTGACAGCAAATCTTTGGCGATGCCTGCCGCAAACGACGGTAAAACGGCATATGAGACGAGAGCTGCACGTCGAATTCGCCAGGCCGGTGAGCAGGCCGGCAAAACCAGCCGTCGCAATCGACTCAAAAAGCGTCGATAGAGCCCTATATTCTCGACTTCGCCTTACCGTATCGTGAGGCCTGATCTACCCCTTCCGACGCCACGTAACCTGCATTTGAGAAGCACGTAATCCCGCACTGCAGACCTGGTCGTCTATTCTTTCTGAAACAGTGTTATTTGTCTCCTTTTTAGGTGCGCTTCAAAGCTACACTTTTGGAGCGTCTCAGAGTAAGTTATGGGTGTCACATTTCGCTGTCGTGATCAATTGAGTTACCTCAATCAGTCACTACCTTATTGGGGTATGAATATTGCGATTGTTCCAGGCAGCGTGATCGTGACACTTGTCCCTGGTTTTTTACGTACTAGTGATGGGTAATATTTAAAGTTTCCACCGATCGATCCCGCGGAAGATTTAGTAATGAGTGAAGAAGATACGAATTTCGAGGATGGCATAGCCGTCGAAACAGCAAAGCCCAAGCTGGCGAAGCCGCCACTTTGGCAGGTAGTGTTGCTGAACGACGATTACACCCCGATGGAGTTCGTGGTTGAAATATTGGAGGTCTTTTTCAGTTTGGACAGGGAGCAGGCGACACGTGTCATGCTGCATGTTCATCAGAAAGGAAAGGGCGTTTGTGGCGTATTTACCCGGGAGATAGCCGAAACAAAAGTGGCGCAGGTGACACAACTGGCCAGAGAGCGCAAGCATCCTTTGTTGTGCGAAATGGAAAAGGTGTAACGGAACGAACTTGCTATTGCTTCGGACTAACAGGTAATTTTTCGAAATCGGTCGTGTACCCAATCAATGAACTATCGGTGCACTTTAAAGTTTCAAGAGCGGACGAAATAGATAATGCTTAGCAAAGAGCTGGAATTTACTCTCAACAACGCGTTCAAAGAGGCACGTGCTCGAAGATTCGAGTTCATGACTGTTGAGCACCTGTTGCTTGCTCTCATCGATAATCCTACGGCTGCGCAGGTACTGCGTGCTTGCGGTGGCGACTTAGAAACGCTGCGCGATGAGCTGGACAGCTTCGTCGATGAAAATACCCCACTACTGGACGAAAACGATACGCGTGAAACCCAGCCTACACTTGGCTTTCAGCGTGTTTTGCAACGCGCCGTATTTCATGTCCAGAGCTCGGGCAAAAAAGAGGTGACAGGCGCTAACGTTCTGGTTGCTATCTTTGGCGAGCAGGATTCTCAAACGGTCTACCTACTCAACAAACAAAATATTACTCGTCTGGATGTCGTTAATTACATCTCGCACGGTATCGCGAAAAATTCAGACGAAGAAGCGGAAGAGTCAGAAGACAGCGCAGGTGAATACGGTGCCGAAGAGGCTGAAAACGATGCCAAGCCGTTGGATAAGTACGCAACTAACTTAAATGCGAAAGCGCAGGCTGGTGAAATCGATCCGCTAATTGGCCGTGATCATGAGGTCGAGCGGGCATCCCAGGTCTTGTGTCGTCGTCGAAAGAACAATCCATTGCTGGTCGGTGAGGCCGGTGTCGGAAAAACTGCTATCGCTGAAGGTCTGGCGAAGAAAATCGTTGACGGTGAAGTGCCTTCCGTATTATCAGATTCCATCATTTATTCGTTGGACTTGGGCGCTCTAGTCGCAGGCACTAAATATCGCGGTGACTTTGAGAAGCGTTTAAAGGGCATTCTCAATCAGTTAAAGAAAGAAGAGGGTGCAATTCTCTTTATTGACGAGATCCACACCATTATCGGTGCGGGTGCTGCCTCGGGTGGCGTCATGGATGCCTCAAACCTCATCAAGCCGATGTTGGCCACGGGAGAACTAAAATGCATTGGTTCAACCACCTATCAGGAATATCGCGGCATTTTTGAAAAGGACCGCGCGCTATCCAGACGTTTCCAAAAAATTGATGTCACAGAGCCATCTATTGACCAGACATTCGAAATCCTCAAAGGGCTTAAGTCCCGATATGAAGATTTCCACGAAGTAAAATACTCAAACAATGCTCTGAAAACGGCAGCTGAGCTATCGGGTCGTTATATCAATGATCGATTCCTCCCGGATAAAGCTATTGATGTCATTGATGAAGCCGGTGCTAACCACCGCGTGAAAGGTGTGACAACAAAAGGCAAGAAGCAGATCACTGTTAAGGATATCGAAGCGATCGTTGCCAAGATTGCCCGAATACCTGAAAAGAGTGTCTCTTCGACTGATATGGATAAGCTCAAGACGCTTTCTAGAGACTTACGTATGTTGGTATTTGGCCAGGATGAAGCCATCGACGCTTTAGGCGCTGCGATAAAGATGTCTCGATCGGGTTTGGGTCCTCAAGACAAGCCAATCGGAAGTTTTCTTTTTGCAGGTCCCACAGGTGTTGGTAAAACAGAAGTCACCAAGCAGCTGTCGAATATCATGGGTATCGAATTCATTCGATTTGACATGTCCGAGTATCTCGAGCGTCACACGGTCTCTCGATTGATCGGTGCGCCTCCAGGGTATGTCGGTTTCGATCAGGGCGGTTTACTGACCGACGCGGTCATTCAGAACCCGCATGCAGTGATTTTGCTCGATGAGATCGAAAAGGCTCATCCGGATGTTTTCAATCTACTGTTACAGGTTATGGACCACGGTACCTTGACGGATAACAATGGTCGTAAAGCAGATTTCCGAAATATTATTCTGGTGATGACAACCAACGCCGGTGCGGAATCCTTGTCACGAACGACGATGGGCTTTACGCAGCAGGATCACAGCTCGGATGGTAATGAAGCAGTTAAGAAACTCTTCACACCAGAATTCCGAAATCGTCTGGATGCCATTATTCAATTCAAAGCGCTGGACAAGAGCATCATCCTTAACGTTGTTGATAAATTCATCATCGAATTGGAAGCACAACTTGAAGAGAAGAACGTGTCTATCGACTTTAATGACGAAGCCAAGGCTTGGTTGGCAGAGCATGGGTTCGATGCTCAGATGGGTGCCCGTCCAATGTCTCGCTTAATCAGCGAGAACGTTAAAAAGCATCTGGCCGATGAGATCCTATTCGGCAAGCTGAGTCGCGGCGGAAGAGTGCGAGTCATCCTTGATGAGAAAGGCGACCTGGCGTTTGAATTCGAGAGTAAGGAAAGTAAGGAGGCGACGGTCTAGCCGTTGCTCTAGCCCCGAATTGTGGGCGTCAATCAGAAAGCCATCCGGTTGAAGACCGGATGGCTTTTTTTTTGAGTTCTTAACGACTTCTGTAGGTGATTCGACCCTTCGTCAAATCGTAAGGCGTCATCTGAACAGTGACTTTGTCACCTGTCAGGATACGTATGTAGTGCTTTCGCATTTTTCCGGAGATATGCGCAGTGACGACATGTCCGTTTTCGAGTTCAACTCGGAACATGGTGTTAGGAAGAGTGTCAACAACGACGCCTTCCATTTCTATGGGTTCTTCTTTAGCCATTAATTCTCAGTTAAGCCTTTATCAATAGGGGCGATCATGCCCGCAAGTGCCGCCATTATGCCAGTCAAAACGGGCAAGGGCGAATGTGTACAGCGACTAATTGAGCTAAACACGGCGATTATATGGCGACTCGAGGGCAGGATTACAAGAGTTTTGCCAACGCCGTCAAATAATACTCGCAATGTGCGTTCTTAATTTTCCAACACAAAGATTGTACTGACCGGATTCCCCAACCATAATAGTCCGGATGTATAACGCATTACTCCATCGTCCAAAAACCAGTGGTCGCTTTTCTGCGCTCATGGAGCTGTATGAAAAGAACTATGTGCTTATCCGTTTGCTAGTGCCTGAATTAAGGGAGATGGAACCGGGGGTCTTTGTATCTCAAGCACCAGAAGCTATGCCACTGGAACTTACCCTGGATAGTCATAATCGTTATACGACAACGTTCAATCTGACTTATCGATTTTTGGAATCCACCAGAGGACGCTCGGATCGTGAACCCGATTTGTCCATTCGTCTTTATCACGACGCCAGATCGTGCGAAGTGATGAGCGGATTAATGCCGGAGGGACGGCTCGAAGTTCGGCGAACTCGAGACCTTGATGAGGGATGGCGCTTAAACCGCTTTTTGAATAAGTGGCTGGGATATTGTATTCGGCAGGGTCATCATTTCTCGACCCAACAGATCGATCTTGAGACTAAGTCTCCCGTCTACTTCACGCAATCCTGATCGAAGGCTCTCTGGTATTTGGTCATGTGAATGACCGTGTTATCCATATCTTCCGCGGTGAGCTTCGCACGCATACGGCGCTCCAAAGACACGACGCGCTTTTTCAAATCATCACATCGATGTTGCCTGTTAGCTGTGTGAGCTGCTGCGGCAAGGCGTTGCGCTGATTGGCTGCCAAAACTCATCGATTCAATACCCGATGGGGCTTGTTGGCCCGAATCAGAGGAATAAAGGCTCTGAGATCTGGCGTTAGAACCGCCAAATTCTATAGGGATCACTTTTGAATCTGATTGCTCATTCGAGTTTGGGTTGGAAAACGAGATTTGAGAGATGCCCTGGCTGCCATCCGATGCCGGTGAAAGGGTGGTATTGGCAGAAGCCCGGCTGTGGATGGTGCTGGGCACCATACTGTCGGAGGTATTGATAACCTCGAAATCTACAGACGCCGGTGGTTTCTCCGGCGAAAAAGTGATGGAGCCATCCGCTTCAGTCCACTTATACAATGGTTGTGCGAATGCGCTGCCGCAGCAGGCGATCACTAACAGTCCTAGGTGGATTCGACGGATCATAATCAGAAAGATTGCGCTAAAGTCTTGGTATCTTTTGATGCAAGGTCGGTGCCCATGAATTTGTTCAGTAGTGTTGCCTTTGTCGGTCTTGGTGGTGCTTTGGGAGCTTGTTCACGGTACTCCGTCGGCTTACTGTTAGCTCGGGCTGACTCCCCGTTCCCGTATGCCACTCTGAGTGTGAACGTCGCGGGCTCTTTTGTTGCCGGATTGCTGGCAACCTGGTTTCTTCACAAAGGACTGTTAGGTAGTCCGGTTCATTTGATGCTGATCGTCGGGTTCCTCGGGGCGTTCACTACGTTTTCAGCGTTTTCGGTCGAAACCCTACGTTTGCTTGAGAGCGGCAACTTGGCGGTTGCTGCACTAAACATCACCCTGAATGTCGTGTTCTCCCTGCTTGCTGTATTTATCGGTGCCGGAGTAGCACACTCTATTGTTTCAAGTTCTTGAGGAAGTCAGCAGCTGGCAACGATAATCCAGAGCGCTGATATACTCTTTAAATTAAATATTGCTGCAGCCTTCCGGTAGGCGGTGGCTCCGACTTGTCGTAAACCTCTCGAGACCAAAATAGCGCATGCTCGACCCGAAACTGATTAGAAACGAATTACCTCTCGTTGCCGAACGCTTGAGCGTTAGAAATGTCACTCTCGATCAGGAGTCGATTACAAAATTAAACAGCGAGCGAAAGCAACTTCAACAGCACAGCGAGGAGTTGCAAGCACAAAGAAATGCCCGGGCAAAATCCATCGGGCAGGCTAAGGCACGGGGAGAGGATATTGAACCGCTTCTGGCTGAGACCTCGCGAATGGGCGATGAGCTGGAAGCTGCGAAGAAAAAATTGAGCGACGTCCAGGCCGAGCTTGATGGCATTCTGATGACGTTGCCGAATATCGTAGACGCCAGCGTACCTCCGGGCCGTGATGAATCCGATAATGTCGAAATTCGAAAAGTAGGAACGCCGCGGGAATTCTCTTTCGAACCGCTGGATCATTCTGATTTGGGTAGCAGGCGCGCCTCGCTTGATTTCGAGACGGCCACCAAATTGACCGGATCACGATTTTCAGTGTTGCGTGGAGAGATAGCGACATTGCATCGCGCGCTGGCTCAACTCATGCTCGACACACATACTCGGGAGCACGGCTACACGGAAGTCAATGTTCCTCATATTGTTAATACCGATACGCTCAAAGGTACCGGCCAGCTCCCTAAATTCGAAGAGGATTTATTCCGCTTAGTCTGGGGAGACGCAACAACTGAAGCAGAAGCAGGGGCATCGGGCACAGACTACTACCTGATTCCCACGTCCGAAGTGCCAGTGACAAATATTGTTCGTGACAGCATTGTGGAAGTGTCGCAGTTGCCGATCAAATACACCTGCCATAGTCCTTGTTTCCGATCGGAGGCAGGATCCTACGGTCGTGATACCAAAGGTTTGATTCGTCAGCATCAGTTTGAGAAAGTAGAGATGGTGCAGATTGTTCATCCCGACGAATCGTTTGCAGCGCTGGATCAAATGACCGGCCATGCCGAGGCGATTCTGCAAAAGCTGGGGCTGCCTTATCGCGTGGTGACGCTATGCGGTGGTGATATCGGTTTTGCCGCCGCCAAGACGCATGATATCGAGGTGTGGTTGCCGGCACAGAAGGCGTATCGCGAAATATCGTCTGTCAGTAATTGCACGGACTTTCAGGCCAGACGCATGCAGGCGCGTTATAGAGACCCCGAAACGCGTAAGACAGAATTGCTGCACACCTTGAACGGATCCGGACTGGCTGTTGGGCGAACTCTCATTGCGATATTAGAGAATTATCAGCAGGAAGATGGCAGTGTTGAAGTGCCGGAAGCACTACGCCCTTACATTGGCAATGTAGGTGCTGTATTGTTACCGTAGATTCATAACACCTGATCGTCATGCAGACACTTCCCAGCCTTCCGCATTATCTGCTCAGAAACAGTGAGCAATATGTTAATCGTGTGGCGATGCGCCATAAGGATATGGGTATCTGGCGGGAGTGGAGCTGGGGAGACATCTGTAGTGAAGTGCAACGGTATGCCATCGGCCTGAAGGAGCTTGGCTTAAAGCCAGGGGACAAAGTGGCGATCATCGGGGCGAATCGGCCGAAGCTTTACTGGTCGTTTTCAGCCATTCAGTCCATCGGTGCTATTCCGGTCCCCATGTATTCCGATTCCGTGGCGGAAGAAATGGTGTACGTGCTGGAACATGCGGGTGTTCGGTTTGCTGTCTGCCAGGATCAGGAACAAGTCGATAAAGTCTTGTCTGTCCAAGAGCAGCTTCCACACTTAGAGAAGCTGTTTTTTGACGAGCCGAGAGGATTGAGGGACTACGATTCATCGTTCATACAGTCTATTGATGATGTTCAAAAGCTGGGTGAGAAGTCCATGGAGCGCGACACTCATCAGGCCGTCGAGTGGCGAATGGGGATCGATAAGCTCATCAGCGATGACTTATGCGTCATGTTGTACACCTCAGGAACAACTGGAAAGCCGAAAGGCGTGATGCTGTCTCATAATAATTTGATCATCACCTCCATTAATGCCAATAATTTTGACAATCTCGATCACACCGAAGAGACCATTGCCTACTTGCCGCTAGCCTGGGTGGGAGATCACGTATTCAGTTACGGGCAATCGCTGACAGCTGGCTACTGCGTTTGTTGCCCTGAGAGTCTGGATACTATTACCGCAGATCGTAGAGAGATTGCACCGACGTATTTTTTCGCACCGCCGCGAGTGTTCGAAACCTTGTTAACGAATATCACTGTAGCGATGGAAGACGCAAGTCGGCCTAAAAGAGCGATGTTTGATCACTTTATCAATGTGGCTCGTAAACATGGTGAGGCTGTCCTCAATGGTGACAAGGTTGGCTTACTGGCGAAGTTGCATTACACCCTTGGTGACTGGTTTGTTTATGGGCCGTTAAAAAATCGCCTAGGAATGTCGAAGGTCAGAGTTGCCTATACAGCGGGCGAAGCCATCGGCCCGGACATTTTTCGTTTTTATCGCGCTCTGGGTATTAATCTAAAGCAGCTGTACGGTCAAACTGAAGCTAGCGTTTACATTACCGCTCAACCTGACGGACAAATAGATGCAAATACAGTTGGTACACCGTCACCGGATGTGGAATTAAAAATTGATGATAACGGTGAAGTGCTCTACCGTTCGCCCGGGGTATTTCTAGGGTATTACCAGAATGATGATGCCACGGCATCGACTAAAACATCTGATGGTTGGGTATATACCGGAGATGCCGGTTTCATAGATGACAACGGGCACTTACGCATCATTGATAGAGCTAAAGATGTTGGCAAATTAAATGATGGCAGTCTCTTTCCTCCTAAGTACATTGAAAACAAGTTGAAGTTTTTCCCCACCATTAAAGAGGTGGTGGCGTTCGGGGATCAACGGGATTTTGCAACAGCGTTTATCAACATTGATTTAACGGCTGTGTCCAACTGGGCGGAGAGAAACAATATCGTTTATGGCTCTTATCAGGAGCTGGCAGGTCATCCGCTGGTGTACGACATGGTGGAAAAACATATCGAGCAAGTGAACGAAGACCTTGCATCAGAGCCTCGTGTAGCCGGTGCAACGATTAAGCGCTTTTTGATTCTCCACAAAGAATTAGACGCTGATGATGGGGAGCTGACAAGAACCCAGAAAGTCAGGCGTAAATTTATCAATGAACGGTACGAACCTCTTATTGATGCTTTGTACTCCGATAAGGAAACGCAGTTCGTATCTACAACTGTTGTGTTTGAGGATGGGCGCAAAGGTACCATTGAAGCTGATGTTGTATTAAGGAATATGTCTCAGCCAGATTTATTACGGAAAGCATCGTAATGACAGACTCCAACTTGGCAAACGATGGTGAGGGTGGGGAGCAAACCGTAGAGGCAGATATTCCTCGTTTTACCGAGGAGCTGTTGCGCGTCGACAATGTATCGCTTTCCTTCGGGGGCGTTAAGGCCATCTCCGATATCTCTTTCGATATTATGAAAGGTGAGGTCCGAGCCATCATTGGTCCCAACGGTGCGGGTAAAACGTCGATGCTTAATGTCATCAATGGTTTTTATCATCCGCAAGAAGGAATCATTCGTTTTCGGGGTAAACAGCGTCGGCGTATGAAGCCTTACCAGGCTGCCGCTTCAGGCATTGCCCGAACGTTTCAGAACGTCGCACTTTTCAAAGGAATGAGTACGTTGGACAACATTATGTCCGGCCGAACACTCAAGATGCGACGTGGCTTTTTATGGCAAGTGCTTAATGTAGGGCCGGCTCGAAACGAAGAAATCGAGCATCGTAAACGTGTTGAAGAAATCATCGACTTTCTCGAAATTGCTCACATCCGAAAACAGCCGGTCGGCAAGCTGCCTTATGGCTTGCAAAAAAGGGTGGAGCTGGGCCGTGCGATGGCGATGGAGCCGGAGTTGTTGCTACTGGACGAGCCCATGGCCGGAATGAATTTGGAAGAAAAAGAAGACATGAGTCGATTCATTCTCGATTTAAACACTGAGTTTGGCACCACCATAGCGTTGATCGAACACGATATGGGCGTGGTCATGGACTTGGCAGATCGGGTGGTTGTACTCGATTACGGTAAAAAGATCGCTGACGGTACGCCAACTGAAGTGCAGTCGAGTCAGGAAGTCATTGACGCTTATCTGGGGGTGGCACACTGATGGAATTCTTAAACTCCATTTTCGTTGCACCTTTTGTCGATATGGCGGCTTACCCGGACTTTTTACTGCAGGTCATCTGGGAAGGTTTTGTAGCCGGTGTTTTGTATTCGCTTATCGCGTTGGGCTTCGTGCTTATCTACAAAGCGTCTGGTGTGTTTAATTTTGCACAGGGCATCATGGTGGTTTTCGCAGCCCTTGCGTTGGTGAGTCTCCATGCTGCAGGCGTGCCCGCTTGGTTAGCCGTGGTGTTAGCACTGGGCATCATGGGCTTGTTAGCCATCAGTATCGAGCGTTTGGTGCTGCGCAAGCTAGTCAACCAGCATGATGCCATTCTACTGATGGCAACCATTGGTTTAACGCTGGTGCTTAAAGGCGCAGGAGAATTAATTTTCGGCGGTGAACCGAAGCCAATGATCACTGAGCAACTAGGCTTGCCAACCGGCTCGACTGATTGGGAAGTGTTCGATGGTATTGTCATCTTTCAGCACATTGATATTGCGGCAGCGGTGATTGCTGTACTGATGGTGATGGCCTTGGGTGTGTTCTTCTCCAAAACGCGTATTGGACGCGCACTAAGAGCGGTAGCGGACGATCATCAAGCTGCCTTGTCCGTTGGCATCTCCTTGCATCAAATCTGGGCCATTGTCTGGTTTGCTTCGGGCATTGTTGCATTGGTCACGGGCATCATGTGGGGCGCACGATCTGAAGTGTCCTTTGCATTGGAAATCATTGCGCTCAAAGCATTAGCTGTCTTAATTCTCGGTGGATTCACATCGATACCGGGCGCCATTGTGGGCGGCCTCATGATTGGCATTGGTGAAAAGTTGTTTGAGGTGTATTGGGGCGCGCTCTTTGGTAGCGGCGTCGAGGCATGGTTCGCCTATGTACTGGCGTTAATCTTTCTGCTTTTCCGCCCACAGGGGCTATTTGGCGAGAGGATTATCGAACGTGTTTAGCTTACTCCCATCTGCATCAGCCGACCTCATAGGGGAGAGAACGCATGCTGTATCGTGAAGCGGGTCAGTACAAGACGAGTTATGCGGCCGATCAGGCCCTGCTGCCGATTCTGCAAGACCGCATAGGAATTTTTGTCATTCTGCTGGTCACGTTTGTCATCATTCCCGTTTTTGCTACCGACTTTTTTCTGGGATCCATCATGATTCCATTCTTAGTCTTTGCATTAGCCGCAATCGGGCTTAACATCTTGACGGGGTATGCAGGCCAATTGTCTCTGGGGACTGGCGCATTCATGGGAGTGGGTGCTTACTCCTGCTACAAGTTAACCACGATATTTCCTGACGTAAATATTTTAATTATCATTTTACTATCGGGTATTTTTTCAGCACTGGTGGGTGTGCTTTTCGGCTTGCCGAGTCTACGCATCAAGGGCTTGTATCTAGCCATCACCACGCTTGCCGCGCAGTTCTTCCTCGAATGGTGTTTTATTCGAATTGCCTGGTTGTATAACTACAACGATTCGGGTGCTATCGAAGTGCCTCAGCGTAAAATATTCGATATAGCTGTTACGGGAGCGTCTGCAACACCAACGGTTCGTTATTTGTTAATCGTTGGCATTGTTGCTTTGTTAGCACTGGTTGCTGCCAATGTGCTTCGCGGCCGTATTGGTCGAAGCTGGATGATGATAAGGGATATGGATATCGCAGCCGAACTTATGGGCGTCCGGCCGTTACATGCAAAGCTCTCTGCATTTGCGTTCTCAAGTTACTACTGCGGTGTTGCCGGTGCCTTAATGGTGTTTATGTGGCTGGGGTCTGCAGAGGTAGAATCCTTTGATATCAATCATTCGTTTCTCATTTTATTTATGGTGATTATCGGTGGAATGGGATCCATTCTCGGATGCTTTCTAGGCGCCGCTTTTATTTGGGTGCTTCCAATATTGATGCGCATGCTTCCGAATTTTATGGGCTGGGATATTCTGGCAGCCACGATGGAGCACATCACCAACATCATCATTGGCGTTCTTATAATTTTCTTTCTCATCGTAGAACCCCACGGTCTCGCCAGGTTGTGGCAGGTGGGTAAGGAGAAGTTGCGTAGCTGGCCGTTTCCGTATGCCAGTAGTTAGGAATCTTGAATGGCTCTGCAATGAGTCAAAGTATTAAAACCACACCAGGAGAATACGAAAAATGAAAAGATATACCTTAGCCACACTGGCTGCCGGCGTACTAGCCGTCGGCAGTTGGATGCCTGTCGCGCAAGCGCAGGATTCCATGTACATGCCATCCATGACGTATCGAACTGGCCCCTTCGCTGGTGGTGGTACACCGTTTGCGGATGGTTATGCCGATTATTTTAATATGCTTAATGAGCGTGACGGTGGAATCAACGGCGTAAAAATTGTCGTCGATGAGTGTGAGACTGCCTACAACACGCAAAAAGGTGTTGAGTGTTATGAGTCGACGAAAGGCAACGGCGCATTAGCCTATAGCCCGCTATCAACCGGTATCACTCTGGCACTGATTCCAAAAGCACCGGTCGATGAAATTCCGGTTTTCTCAATGGGATACGGTTTGTCAGCGGCTGCTGCAGGCGAGCAATTTCCTTGGACGTTCGTATATCCGGCTTCCTATTGGAACCAGCTATCTTCTATCCTGAAATACATCGACTCCAACGGTGGAATTGAAGGCAAGAAAGTTGGCTTTATCTACCTGGATGTCGGCTACGGCAAAGAGCCCATTCCTTTGCTTGACCAGTTGTCTGAGTCAATGGGTTTTGAAGTTGCCAAGTTCCCGGTTGGTGTCAAAGAAATGCAAAACCAGGGTTCTCAGTGGCTCAACGTTCGTAAGGAACGTCCTGATTGGATGATCATGTGGGGTTGGGGTGCAATGAACCCTACGGCGATTAAAGAAGCGGCCAAAATCCGATATCCATTGGATCGTTTCATTGGTAACTGGTGGGCCGGTTCTCACTCAGATCTAAAGCCGGTTGGCGAATCTGGTAAAGGTTATTTAGCGGCCAACTTCTCAGGTATCGGGCAAGACTTTCCTGCTGTTCAGGACATGCTGAAATACGTTGTTAACGAAGGCAAGAGTAAGGTTGCCTCTGCTGATGATGTCGGTAACGTTCTTTACAACCGCGGTATGTTTAACGCAGTTGTATTAGCGGAAGCTATCAGAGTTGCTCAAGCGAAAACGGGCAACAACATCATTACCGGTGCCGATATGAGAGACGGTCTTGAGGGTATCAATTTGACTCAAGAGCGCTTGACTGAACTCGGACTGGAAGGCTTTACCGGTGAGGTAGTCGGTTCATGTGAAGATCATGAAGGCGGTGGTGCAGTTTTCATCCAGCAGTGGAACGGTTCTGACTGGGAAAAAGTATCTGATCTGATTCCTCCAATGAACGATGTTGTTCGTCCTATGTTGGAAGAAGCGGCCGAAGCTTATGTTGCTGATAAGCCGGACTGGAAAGGACAAGCTTGTAGCTAATAGTTCGTTCTTCTTACTGTCGGCTGCACGTTGATGTGCAGCCGACAGCGGTAAGTATTTGTCAAAGGATCTAATCCGATGCAGGATGAAGTCACTAATAATCAAACTCAGGAAAAAACCATCCTGAGTGTTAACAATATCGAGGTCATCTACGACCACGTCATATTGGTATTGAAAGGTGTCTCGCTACATGTACCTGAAGGCGGCATTGTCGCTATTCTGGGTGCAAACGGTGCGGGTAAAACAACCACGCTTAAAGCGATATCCAATTTACTACACGCAGAGCGTGGAGAAGTGACGAAAGGCAGTATTGAATTCCGCGGTGATGAGGTTCAATCATTGTCTCCGAACGAACTCGTTCGGCGCGGTTGCATCCAAGTTATGGAAGGGCGACATTGCTTCGGTCATTTAAGTATCGAAGAAAATTTACTCACAGGCGCGTTTACGCGCAAAGACGGTAAGGCGGCTATCAAGCGCGATCTGGAAATGGTGTATGACTACTTTCCACGTTTGCGAGAACGAAAAAGCTCACAAGCGGGCTACACATCGGGTGGTGAGCAGCAAATGTGTGCCATTGGACGTGCATTGATGTCCAAGCCGTCGATGATATTGCTTGATGAACCATCCATGGGGCTTGCGCCACAACTGGTTGAAGAGATATTCGATATCGTGAAGAAATTGAATGTGGATACCGGTGTATCGTTTCTTCTCGCAGAGCAGAACACTAATATCGCTTTAAAGTACGCGACCTACGGTTACATTCTTGAATCCGGTCGTGTTGTGCTTGATGGCACGGGTGATGAGCTTCGAGAAAATGCGGATGTCAAAGAATTCTATTTAGGGACAGGTGGAGAAGGGCGTCGTAGTTTCAAAAATGTTAAACACTACAAACGTCGTAAACGCTGGTTAGCCTAAGCAAGTTAACGGCAGTTCTAAGGCGGTTGCTTACGGCACGCTCATTCCTCTATCAATTAAACAACTCGATAAAACAGGCTTCACCATGTTCGATGAGCTGGATACGCAATCTCCCTCGGCGCGCGAAAGCAGCCTGTTTCATCAATTTCCCGAACGACTGACGGAGGCCGCCGCGACTTGTCCGGGGCTTGCCAAACATCTGCAGGCTTGTGATCTCTCCTCGGTCAAGGATCGAGCGGCTCTAGAAAAACTGCCTGTTTTAAGAAAGTCAGATCTTATGCAGGCTCAGCAAGAGAATCCTCCATTCGGCGGTTTTGTCGATGAGTCGCGACTTGCTGGTGGTCGTTTATTTATGTCGCCGGGTCCTGTCTGGGAACCACAACTTTCAGGAACTGATCCGTGGCTTGCGGCGCGGGCATTGGCGGCGGCAGGTATTGAACGGGGACACAAAATTCATAATGCGTTTTCCTACCATCTGACACCGGGTGGATTTATCCTCGATGAAGGTGCGAGAGCGCTTGGGTGTATTGTATTTCCAGCAGGTGCCGGAGGTACTGAGACACAAGTTCAGGCTATGCGGCAGCTGCAGCCTCAGGTCTATGTCGGTACGCCCGATTATCTGCAGATTCTTCTAGACCACGCTAACGAGGAAGGACAGCCTCTGAGTTCGGTGACTCATGCTTTAGTCTCTGGCGGTGCGCTATTCCCCGCGATGAGAACTCGCTATCAGGAACAAGGTATTCATGTACAGCAGGCTTATGCGGTTGCTGATATCGGTGTCATTGCTTACGAGACAGCGAGCGAGGGCGTGGTTCATCCCGGCCTTGTTGTTAATGAAGATCTTATTGTCGAGATTCTCGTTCCGGGCACCAATATTCCGGTTTCAATGGGTGAGATTGGAGAGATCGTTGTCACGCGCTTGAACAGTGCTTACCCGCTCATCAGATTCGGCACCGGCGATTTGTCATCCCAAATTGCCGAACCAAGCCCTTGTGGTCGAACACAAATGCGATTGTCCGGTTGGAAAGGGCGCGCAGATCAACGTGTAAAAGTGAAAGGGATGTTTATTGATCCGGTGCAATTGAATGGTTTGCCCGCACAATTTCCGGAGCTTAAACGTTGGCGAGTTGTTGTCAGTCGTGAAAATGATAAGGATGTTATGCAGCTGAATGTTGTGCTGGATCAATCAATAACAGGGGCTGCTAGTTCAACTGAGGGAATATCTCAAAAGCTGGAAGACGCTTTAAAAGCTGCGACTAATCTCAGCGGAACCGTCAGCATCGTCAATGACATCCCCAATGATGGCATTGTTGTTGACGATCAGAGGAAGTATGAGGAATCTTAATGACCACTATCGAAATTCCTGTCGACACAGTTCATATCGATCGTAATAAAATCCCTGCATCGCTTCGAACCATTGCGATGCCCGCTGATACCAATCCAAACGGAGACATATTTGGGGGCTGGATTTTATCCCAAATGGATCTCGCGGGTGGTACTCACGCGTTTTTTGTGGCGCAAGGGCGAGTGGCAACCGTGGCGGTCACTGCAATGAAATTCTACAAACCAGTCAATGTGGGTGATGAGGTAAGCTGCTACTGCGCGACACATGAGATTGGCACAACCTCAATCATGGTGAGTGTCGAGACTTGGGTTCGTCGTCAGCGGCTGGATATTCAGGAGCAGGTAACCGAGGGGCTGTTTACCTTTGTCGCACTGGATCCAGATGGCAAGCCGCGGCCCGTCGATAAGCCTGTGGCCGATACTGATATTCGTCAGTGTTAGTCACAAGCTTTGTATCGAGCCGTTTGGCTCAATAGGTATGCAGTAATATAAAGTCAATATTTTGTTTCTTCGTTTCGCTATTCCGTTGCACGGACGCTTACTTAGGTTTATTTAGACATGGCCGCTCAGACACCTTTATGGTCTCCCTCCGAAGCACAGACGGCGTCGGCACACGTCGAGATCTTTCGACACCTCGTTAATCAGCGTTTCAACTTATCGCTCGGTGATTTTCAGGAACTACATACGTGGTCTGTCGAACAATCTGCTGAGTTCTGGAGTTTGCTCTGGGAATATGCCGATATAAAAAGCGAAACCCGCGGCAATCAAATTTTGGAGAACCCGGAAAAAATGCCCGGGGCTCGATGGTTTTCAGAAGCAAAATTAAACTTTGCTGAAAATCTGCTGCGCCAGGACGCTGCGTCAGATGCGCTGATGTTCAAAGGCGAAGAAGGTGATATGCGAACCATGAGCCGCCCGGAGCTTTATCAGCAAGTCAGGGCAGTGGCGACCGCTCTTCGCAAAGCTGGTGTCGGCGTCGGCGATCGTGTCGCGGGCTTTATGCCTAACATTCCCGAATCACTTATTGCCATGTTGGCAACCAGTAGCATCGGTGCCGTTTGGTCATCCTGCTCCCCGGACTTTGGAATCAATGGCGTAATGGATCGCTTTGGTCAAATCGAGCCCAAGGTATTAATAACCGCTGATGGTTACCACTATGCGGGTAAACAGCATGATTCTTTAACCGTCGCCAGTGAGCTGGCAGAATCGGTGACCAGTATCAATGCGGTGATCGTCGTATCGTTTATCAAAGCGTCAGCAAGCCTTTCTGGCCGCGCTGCATCGATAGCGGTTAGTTACGATCAAATTCTACAAGATGACGCTGCCGTTAATAGTGCTGATGCGCCCATTCATTTTGAGCAGCTTCCGTTTGATCACCCTCTGTACATCATGTTCAGTTCGGGCACGACCGGCAAACCTAAATGTATTGTCCATGGCGCGGGCGGCACCTTGCTTCAGCATGTCAAAGAACATCTGTTTCACGTTGATTTAAAACCCGGAGATAAAATTTTCTTCTTCACCACCTGCGGTTGGATGATGTGGAACTGGTTGGTGTCTGCACTCGCTTGTAAAGGGACGATACTTTTGTACGATGGTTCGCCGTTCCATCCTGATGGCAATACTTTATTTGATTTTGCGCAGGAAAGCGGAATGACGCAATTCGGTACCTCTGCAAAGTTCATCGATGCCTGTAACAAGGCGGGTATTTCACCCATCGATACTCATCAGTTACCGGCACTTAAAAGTGTACTGTCCACTGGCTCACCTCTGGTGCCTGAAAGTTTTGACTACGTTTATAAACACATTGGCTCGGATTTGTGTCTCTCATCGATGTCCGGCGGTACGGATATCGTGTCGTGTTTTATCTTGGGTAATCCTGCGGTACCGGTTTATCGTGGTGAGTTGCAATGCAAAGGCCTGGGTATGGATATTCAAGTGTATAGCGATGACGGAAAAGCACTGCCTGCCGGTGAGAAGGGAGAGCTTGTGTGTGCTAAACCATTCCCGTGCATGCCAACCGGTTTTTTTGGTGATGATGACGGCAGTCGTTATCACGCGGCTTATTTCGAAAAATTTCCTAACGTGTGGTGTCACGGTGACTATGTCGCTGAGTCGGAAACTGGCGGGCTGATCATTTACGGCAGGTCCGATGCGGTTTTAAATCCAGGTGGGGTTCGAATCGGTACCGCTGAAATTTATCGGCAAGTGGAATCGTTTGATGAGGTTGTCGAGGCTCTGGTTATCGGTCAACAATGGAACTCTGATGTTCGCGTTGTTTTATTTGTGCGACTTCGAGATGAGCTAACGCTGGATGATGATCTGCAAACTCGCCTGAAATCCCATATTCGAGAACAAACCACCCCGAGGCATGTGCCGGCTCGCATTGTCCAAGTCAGCGATATACCGAGAACGCGAAGTGGAAAAATAGTCGAGCTTGCGGTTAGAAAAGTCGTTCACGGGGACTCCATCGATAATATTGAAGCGCTGGCAAATCCTGAAGCACTTAAGCTCTACGAAAATTTACCCGAACTACAATCATGACGTCGCAGACTCTGGATGCCATAGCGGATGCAGTGTCAACCAAAGCGCTGCCACCGGTTCATCTGTGGAATCCATCGGTTACCCGCGACATAGATATGCGTATTGCCCGAAATGGCGATTGGTATTACCAGGGGTCGCTGATACAGCGCGATAGAATGGTGAAATTGTTCTCCACGGTTTTGAGAGTGGATGATGGAGAAACCTATCTAGTGACACCGCAGGAACGGTTGCGCATTGATGTCGAAGATGCGCCGTTTATTGCAACTCTGGTTGAGAAGCGTGGAACTGCTGATGAACAAACCTTGGTGTTTACAACCAATGTAGATGATAAGGTTATTGCAGACGCTGACCACCTGATAACGGTTCGTTACGATCAGCCCGACGGCGAACCCTCTCCGTATGTCGAGGTGAGGGACTCCCTTTACGCATTGATAAACCGCAGTGCCTACTATGAATTAGCCGAGTGGGTAGAACAACGAGATGATCAGATCGGTGTGGTTTCCAGCGGGATTTTTATGAAATTAAGTGATGCCGGAAATTCAAAGTGAACGAAACTTTACCGCTTTTATCCGCTAAAGGAATCGAGCTTTGGCGGGGTGATAATCTGATTCTCGATGACGTCGAAGTCACCGTGCCACAGTCAGCCATCGTGCAAATACAGGGCAGCAACGGTAGCGGAAAAACAACCTTGCTCAGAGCGCTGATCGGATTAGCGGATATCGACGAAGGTCAAATCGAGTGGCTGGGAAACCCGATAG